>CAIUCF010000224.1 GCA_903897565.1 uncultured Rhodospirillales bacterium
ATATCTATGACGTCCGCGAGGAAGCCCGTGGCCCGCAGATCTTCCTGTCGCGCACCCATCCGCAGTTCATGGCGAAGCTGTTCGCCCAGGAAGTGCCGGAAATCTACGACGGCATCATCGAAATTCGCGCCGTCGCCCGCGATCCGGGCAGCCGCGCCAAGATCGCCGTGATCTCGCATGACAGCTCGATTGACCCGGTCGGCGCCTGCGTCGGCATGCGCGGCAGCCGCGTCCAGGCCGTCGTCGCCGAACTCCAGGGCGAGAAGATCGACATCATCCCGTGGTCGGCCGATCCCGCGACCTTCGTCGTCAATGCGCTGGCGCCTGCCGAAGTCGCCAAGGTCGTCATGGACGAGGAGCAGCGCCGGATCGAGGTCGTCGTCCCCGACGACCAGCTCAGCCTCGCCATCGGCCGCCGCGGCCAGAATGTCCGCCTCGCCTCGCAGCTGACCGGCTGGGATATCGACATCCTGACCGAACAGGAAGAGAGCGATCGCCGCAACGAAGAGGTCAAGTCGCGCTCGCGGATGTTCATCGAAGCGCTTGATGTCGACGAGGTCATTGCCCATTTGCTGGTCAACGAGGGCTTCGCCTCGGTCGACGAGGTCGCCTATGTCGCGATCGAGGATCTGGCCTCGATCGAGGGCTTCGACGAGGATATCGGCCTCGAACTGCAATCCCGCGCCCGCAACTTCCTGACCGAGCAGAACGAGCGCCACGAGCAGCGCCGGCTCGAACTCGGCGTCGAGGACAGCCTCGCCGAACTCGAAGGCGTCAGCCCGGCGATGCTGTCGACCCTCGGCGAGAACGGCATCAAGACGCTCGACGACCTCGCAGATCTGGCGGGTGACGAGCTGATCGAAATGGTCAAGGACGTCGCGCCGCTGAGCGAAGAAGAGGCCAACACGATCATCATGGCCGCGCGCGCGCATTGGTTCGCGGATGACGCCGCGCAGGAGGCATGACGGAAGAGACGGTAGACGATCTCGACCCGATTGAGGAGGTCGAGGAAACCGGACCGCTGCGACGCTGCGTCGTCACCGGCGATCGGCTGCCGCGGGAGACGATGGTTCGCTTCGTCGTCGGACCGGACGGCAAGATCGTTCCGGATCTGGCGGCCTCGCTGCCGGGACGGGGCTTTTGGCTGACCGCCTCGCGCGAGGTGGTCGGACAGGCGCTGAAGAAGCGGGCCTTTGCGCGGGCGGCGCGTCGCCCCGTCGAGGTCGATGCGGCGCTCGCGGATCAGATCGAGGCGTTGCTGGTGCGTCGCTGCTGCGACGATATCGGCCTCGGTCGGCGGGCGGGTGCGGCGCTGATGGGCTTCGAGAAGGTCTCGACGGCGCTGCGCGGCGGTGGTGTCGGTCTGTTGCTCGCGGCCTCCGACGGCGCCGCCGACGGCAGGCGGAAGGTGGCGGCGCTGGCGCCCGATGTCGCGATCGTCGCGGTGTTGACGGCGGCGGAGCTCGGACAGGCATTCGGTCGCGACCACGTGGTTCACGCGTCGGTCGGACGCGGAAAGCTGGCCGAAAGGTTGCGGATCGATGCGTCTCGGCTTGCGGGGTTCCGCGTTGCCGTTGCATAAGAGCCGCAGCCGGCTGTGGTATGGGAACGGGTGCGACTGCGCGCCTGACTTGTGACGTCTGTTGGCGTATAGCTCAGCTGCGGAATCGGCGGCGTGGGTTGGCGCGAACAGCTGTAAACTGAACGACCGGCGGTCCTTGGGGGCCGCGGGGACGATTGACTATTCGCCGACGCCCCGATTCGGGCCGACGCGGGTCCGATGAATGGTAACCTGGAAGACATGACGGATAACAACGATCAAGAGACCAAACGCCCGCTCACTCTGGCCCGGCCGAGCGCCGGCAGGCTTGAGCTGAAGAAGCCCCTCGACGCGGGGCAGGGCCAGGTCCGCCAGAGCTTCCCCCACGGGCGCACCAAGACGGTGACGGTCGAGGTCAAGAAAAAGCGCGCCATCGAGCCGCAGCGCCCCGGCGCGCCCGCCGCCGCAGCGCCTGCGCCGAGCGCTCCTGTCGCCGCCGCGCCAGCGGTCCGGCCCGCCGGATCGATCACCCTGCCGCCGCGTACGATCGCGATGCCCGCAGCCGGCAGTTCCACCGCGCCGCGCGTCGTCGCGCCGACTCCGGCACCAGTCATCGCCGACGCCGAGCCCGTGGTCGCCAAGGCCATACCGCCGACGCCCGCTCCGGTAGAGGCTCCCGAGCCGGTCGCCGTGCCGGAGCCCGTGATCGTCGCCACCCCGACGCCTGCGCCGACGCCGGTCGCAGCGCCCGTCGCGACACCCGAGCCCATTGCCGTGAGCCCGAGCCCGGAACCCGTGGCAGCGCCTGCTGCCGCGCCCGTCGCACGCGGCCCGCAGCGGCTCGACACGCCTTCCGCCACCCCCGCCCGACCGGCGGCGCCGAGCCGTCCGAGTCAGCCGGGCGGCGTTCGCCGTCCTTCGCTGCAGACCCAGGGCCGCACCCTGACCGAGGAAGAGCGCGCATCCCGCGTCAAGGCGCTCCAGGGCATGATTCGCGCCGGCTCCGAGACCCGCGGCCCCGCCGATCTCGACGCGCTGCGCCGCGCGCAGATGGAAGACGTCGAGCGCCAGCGCCAGGACGAGATCCGCCGCCGCGCCGACGAGGAAACCCGCAAGAAGGCCGAGGAAGAGGCCAAGAAGCGCGGCGAGGAAGAAGCCAAGCGCAAGGAAGAAACGGTCGCCCGCAAGAAGGCGGAAGCCGAGGACGAGTCGCGCCGCGAAGTGGCCGAGCGCGCCGGCAAGAATGCCGCCGCCAAGGTCGCCGCGCTCAGTTCCGCCGGCAAGCTCAAGGGCGTCACCGTCGAGATCGAGACCGAAGAGACCGGCCCGCGTCGCGGCGGTCCCGCAGGTGCCCGTCCCGATGCCCGTCGTCCGGCGGCGCCGGCACGCGCCAAGGCCGATCCGAAGCGTCGCACCGGCAAGCTCACCATTTCCAAGGCCCTGTCCGATGACGAGGGCGAGCGCATGCGGTCGCTGGCGTCGGTCCGCCGCCAGCGCGAGAAAATGCGCCAGCATGTGGTTCAGGAGCCCACCAAGATCGTGCGTGACGTCGTAATTCCCGAGACGATCACGGTGCAGGAACTCGCCCAGCGTATGGCAGAGCGCGGCACCGACGTGATCAAGGCATTGATGCGAATCGGCGTCATGGCGACGCTCAACCAGGTGATCGATGCCGATACCGCCGAGCTCATCGTTACCGAGTTCGGCCACAATCTGAAGCGCGTCGCCGAAGCCGACGTCGAAATCGGCCTCAAGGGCGATGAAGACATCGACGTCGATCGCGAGCCGCGGCCGCCTGTCGTCACCATCATGGGCCATGTGGATCACGGCAAGACCTCGCTGCTCGACGCGCTGCGCCAGACCGATGTGGTCGCCGGCGAAGCGGGCGGCATCACCCAGCATATCGGCGCCTATCAGGTAACGATGGCGAGCGGTCGCAAGATCACCTTCATCGACACCCCGGGCCATCAGGCCTTCACCGCCATGCGGGCCCGCGGCGCCAATGTCACCGACATCGTCGTCCTCGTCGTCGCCGCCGATGACGGCATCAAGGACCAGACGGTCGAGGCCATCCGCCACGCCCGCGCCGCCGGCGCCCCGGTCATCGTGGCCATCAACAAGATCGACAAGCCGGGCGCCGATCCGAACCGGGTCCGCCAGGAACTGCTGCAGCACGAACTCGTCGTCGAAGAGATGGGCGGTGAAGTGCTGAACGTCGAAGTCTCGGCCAAGGAAAAGCTCAACCTCGACAAGCTCGAGGAGGCGATACTGCTGCAGGCCGAAATCCTCGACCTGCGCGCCAACCCCAACCGCTCCGCCGAAGGCGCGATCATCGAAGCCCGCCTCGAGCGCGGCCGCGGTGCCGTCGCCACCGTGCTGATCCAGCGCGGCACCCTCAAGGTCGGCGACATCTTCGTCGCCGGCGGCGAATGGGGCCGCGTCCGTGCCTTGCTCGACGATCGCGGCAACAACATCAAGCAGGCCGGCCCAGGCACCCCGGTCGAGGTCCTCGGCCTCAACGGTGCCCCGCTCGCCGGCGATGATTTCTCTGTCGTCGAGAACGAGACCCGCGCCCGCGACATCACCGAGTTCCGCCAGCGCAAGAAGCGCGAGGCGCATCAGGTGGCCAGCGGCCGCTCGACCCTCGAGGAGATGTTCACGGCGATCGCCACCGGCACCGCCAAGGAACTCCCGGTCGTCATCAAGTCCGACGTCCAGGGCTCGCTCGAAGCCATCGTCGCCAGCCTCAAGGCGCTGTCGACCGACGAAGTCGCCGTGCGCGTGCTCACCAGCGGCGTCGGCGGCATCAACGAGAGCGACGTCAACCTGGCGGGCGCCTCGAAGGCGTTTGTCGTCGGCTTCAACGTCCGCGCCAATCCGCAGGCGCGCGATCTGGCCCGCCGTGACGGCGTCGAGATCCGCTACTACTCGATCATCTACGACGTCATCGACGACGTGAAGAAGACGCTCGAAGGCCTGCTGTCGCCGACGCTCAAAGAACAGTTCCTCGGCAACGCGCAGATCCGCGAAGTCTTCGACATCACCAAGGTCGGCAAGGTCGGCGGCTGCATGGTCACCGAAGGCGTCGTCCGTCGTGGCGCCAAGGTGCGCCTGCTGCGCAACGACGTCGTCATCCACGAAGGTACGCTCAAGACGCTCAAGCGCTTCAAGGACGAGGTCAAGGAAGTCCGCGAAGGCTTCGAATGCGGTATGGCGTTCGAAAATTACGCCGACATCCAGGTCGGCGACATCATCGAGTGCTTCGATATCGAGGAAATCGCCCGCGTCCTGTAACCGAACGGGCGTGTGAGAGACCATGAGCAAGCGAAGTGAAGGGTCCAGAGGGGGCCATCGCGCCGGCAAGGCGCCGACCCAGCGTCAGCTGCGCGTCGGCGAGGAGATCCGCCATGTCCTGGCGGGACTCCTGAGCCGGGGCGAATTCCGCGATCCCGAATTGCAGAACCGCGTCATTACCGTGACGGAAGTCCGGGTCAGCCCGGATCTGCGCAACGCCACCGTATTCGTCGTGCCGCTCGGGGGCGAGCAAACGGCCGAAACCATGGTCGCGCTGCGCCGCGTCGGCCCCTATATGCGGGTGCTGGTCGGCCAGGAACTGCGGCTTCGCTATGTCCCGCATCTGTCGTTCGAGCATGACGTGACCTTCGATCACGCCGCCCATATCAGTCGGCTGCTGCAGAACCCGATCGTCCGCCACGACGTCGAGAGCGATCCCGAGGACGACCAAGAGATCCCGGAAACCGACGCGGATCATGGGGCGTAGACGCGGCGGCGAGCCCGTCCACGGCTGGATCGCCTTCGACAAGCCGCTCGGCATGACCTCGACCCAGGCGGTCGCCGCAGTACGCCGCGCCACCAATGCCGCCAAGGCCGGGCACGGCGGCACCCTCGATCCACTCGCCACCGGCATGCTGCCGATCGCACTCGGCGAGGCGACCAAGACCGTCGCCTGGGCGATGGCCGGCGTTAAGCGCTACCGCATGACGGTACGCTGGGGCATTGCCACGGCAACCGACGACGGCGAAGGTGCCATCACCGAGACATCCGACAGCCGCCCCGACGAGGCCGCGATCCGCGCCGCATTGCCGCAATTCACCGGCCTCATCATGCAGGTTCCCTCGACCTATTCCGCGATCCTGGTCGACGGCAAGCGCGCCTATGACCTCGCCCGCGCCGGCGAGGAGGTCGTGCTCGCGGCACGGCCGATCCAGATCGACGGTTTCGATCTCGTCGACATGCCGGATCGCGACCACGCCGTGTTCGATGTCACCTGCGGCAAGGGCGCCTATATGCGCAGCCTCGGCCGCGACCTCGCCCGCACGCTGGGCACCGTCGGCCATCTCAGCGCGCTGCGCCGGTTGTCGGTCGGGCGCTTCGCGGTAGATCACGCGATTTCAGTGGATATGCTGCCCTTACTTGGGCATAATCGTGGGCTATCCGAGCACTTGCTTCCGATTGAGACCGCGCTGGACGACATCCCGGCACTGGCCTTGACGGAGGCCGAAGCGCTTCGCCTGCGGCAGGGACAACATGTCCAGCCGTTTAGCCCGTCGGATCGGGCACGCATCGATCAACTCGGTAACGGGTCGATTGTCTCCATTTCGGCGGGCGGCAAGCTCGTCGCGATCGCGGAGACGGATGCGGGCGTGCTGAGGCCGGTGCGTGTCATGAACCTCTAGGTATAAGGAACACACCGATGTCGATTACCGCAGAGCGCAAGCAGGCGCTCATTACCGATTATGCGACCAAGCCGGGCGATACGGGTTCGCCCGAAGTCCAGGTCGCCATCCTGTCGGAACGGATCCGCAATCTCACGGGTCACCTCGGTGACCACAAGAAGGATTTCCATTCCCGCCGTGG
>CAIUCF010000225.1 GCA_903897565.1 uncultured Rhodospirillales bacterium
ACGACGCCCGACAGGTAGAAGCCGGCATCCGGCTTATCGCCGGTCACGCTGGTGCTTTCGCTGTCCGTCCCGGTCGCGCTGTAGCGGGTGACGGTGATCTGGAGCGTGACGGGGTTCGCGACGGCGCCCGTTGTCGCACCCGAGTCCGTCGACGCCGGCGCGGAATCCTGCAGCACCGCCGAGGCGATCACGACGTCACCGCCGTCGTAGCGCTGCGACATGGCGACCAGCTTCTCGGGCGCCGGCTGCTTCAGGTCGGGAACGTCGAGCGACTGGACGTCGCCGAGATCGCCCAATGGCACGACCCAGGGCACCAGGCCCGCCGGTCCGCGCGCCGCGTTCCAGGCGTCGCGCCACGGATTGGGATCGTCCCAGAGATGGGTCCCCGAATTGGTCTGGAAAAGCGGGATCGCGACGACCCGTTTGCTGACCAATTCGGTAAAGGGAATATTCGCCTGCTGTAGCAGGCTGCGAATGCCCTTGGGGTCGAAGCGGAAGGTATATCGGCCGAGATAATGCGAGGCCGAGACGTGCTCGCTCTCGACTTCCATATCCAGCACGAGGTCGGTCACATCCTCACCGCTGAGATGCGGCAGTCGCGGCCAATCCTGAGGCGCGGTCAGACGCTGCAGCAGCAACTGCAGCGCCTGTTTCTGCGCTCCGGCTCGGGCGGCGTCTCGCGCCGCCACACCGCTCTTGCCCGTGGCATCGACCGGAAGATCGGCGATCACGAAGGCGGAGGAAAAGGCGGCAGCGATGGCAGGGCGCGGGGCAGTCACGGCCAGGACCGCGACACCGAAGGCAGCGGTCATCCCGAGCCCCCGAAGGCAAGCCAACCCGACGCGCATCACCATCCTCATCCCCTCGCCCCAAACTTTGGGTGGAATGATACGGTGAAGAGCGTCACCCTGCCAGCCTCGATCAATGAGCGACCGCTCAGGGCAGGATTTCGGAACCCGCGAAGAAGAATGCGATCTCGGTCGCTGCATTTTCGGCGCTGTCCGAGCCATGGACCGAATTGGCCTCGATCGACTCGGCGAAATCCTTGCGGATCGTGCCGGCCGCAGCGTTGGCCGGGTTGGTCGCGCCCATGATCTCACGGTTCTTGGCGATGGCATTCTCGCCTTCGAGAACCTGGATCACGACCGGGCCGGAGGTCATGAAGGCGACGAGTTCGCCGAAGAACGGCCGCTCGCGATGCACGCCGTAGAACTCGCCGGCAGTCTCGGTCGAGAGCTTGACGCGCTTCTGCGCGACGATACGCAAGCCGTTCTCTTCGAAGCGGGCGTTGATCTTGCCGGTCAGGTTGCGGCGGGTGGCGTCAGGCTTGAGGATCGAGAGGGTCCGTTCGATGGCCATGGCCTCGGGTGCTCCATAAATAGAAATCAGGGATCGATGAATTCGGACGAAACAGGGCCGCGATTCACCGAAGTCGCCGGGGTTATACCGGCAAGCGACGGGAAGGGGCAACCCTTTGCGCTCGCCCGGCTTTGCATCGCACAAATCCCGCCAGCGCAGGCCGTCGGGACCAATCAGGCCTTCTTGTCCCAGCCGCCTTGAGGCTTCTGCTGCCAATAGGTCAGGAGATGGCCGGCTTCCTTGTACGCACGCCACCGCGCCCGCGCCGCGGCCAGAGCCTCGGCATTGCCGCCGTCGAACAGGTCCAGGACCCGACGATAGCTAGGAAGGTCGCCGGCCTCGGCGCCTTCGACCTGAACCAGGATATCAGCGCCATTGGGATTTTCATCCTGCGCCGTCAGATAGATCGGCTGTTCCTCCGACCGGCCGTCCACCGCACTGCCATGCGGCAGGAAACTCGACTGGCCATAGGTCCAGAGCAGGCGATTGATACGCTCGACCGCCCCGGCGTCGGGGGCGCGGAGCACGATCCGCGCACCTGATCCAAGCGCCTTTTCCAGCAGTTTCGGCAGCACCTCGTCGAGCGGCATCCGGTCCAGGTGGTAGAACCCGATCTCCGCCATCAGCTGGGCCCTCAGTCCTCGTAATACTGGGCGATCAGGCGGTCGAGCAGGCGCACGCCATAGCCTGTCGCGCCCTTCGGCACCGTCGACTTGTCCTTCTTCGACCAGGCGGTGCCGGCGATGTCGAGATGAGCCCAGGGCACGGAATTGACGAAACGCTGCAGGAACACGGCACCGATCGTCGAGCCGGCCTCACGGCCGCTCGAGATATTCTTCATGTCGGCGGCGTCGCAATCGATCTCGCGATCATAGGAATCGCCGAGCGGCAGCCGCCACAAATTCTCTCCCACGGCCTTGCCGGCAGCCTGGAGGCGTTCCGCCAGCTCGTCACTGTTCGAGAACACGGCAGCGTATTCCGAACCGAGCGCGACGATCACGGCGCCGGTAAGCGTCGCGAGATCGACCATCAGCCGCGGCTTGAAGCGTTCCTGCGTGTACCAGAGCGCATCTGCCAGCACGAGCCGGCCCTCGGCGTCGGTATTGAGTACCTCGATGGTCTGTCCGGAGAGCGAGGTAACGATGTCACCCGGCCGCTGCGCATTGCCGTCGGGCATGTTTTCCGCCAGCGCCAGGACGCCGACCACGTTCGCCTTGGCCTTGCGGCCGGCGATCGCCTTCATCGCCCCGAACACAGCCCCTGCGCCGGCCATGTCCCACTTCATGTCTTCCATGCCGGGGCCGGGTTTGAGCGAGATGCCGCCGGTATCGAAGGTGATGCCCTTGCCCACCAGGGCCACCGGCGCCGAGTCTTTGTTCTTCGAGCCGGACCATTTCATGACGGCGAGCCGCGGCGGCCGCACACTGCCCTGACCGACGCCGAGCAGGGCGCCGAAGCCCAGCTTCTTCATCTTCTTCTCGTCGAGGATCTCGACCTCGACCCCGAGTTCACGGAGCTCCTCGACCTTGGCCGCAAAGCTCTCGGGATAGATCACATTGGCGGGCTCCGACACGACGTCCCGGGTCGCAACGACGCCCTGCGCGATCTTCTCGAGCGTGCCGTAGGCCTTGCGCGCGGGAGCAATCGCCGCGGTGAGGATGGCGAGCCGCTTCAGGGTCGCCTTCTGTTCCGGCTTTTCCTTGGTCCGGTACTTGTCGAAACGATAGCTGCGCAGACTCGCGCCGAAGCCGACGGCAGCCGCAGCCTGCGCCGGCGTGACGCCGAGCGGGCCGAACCCAGCGACGTCGACCGCGGCCTCGGACTCACCCATCGTATTCAGGGCGGCCACGACGGCGCCGCCGAAGCCCTCGAGATGGGTCGTCTCCAATTCGGCCGGCTTACCGATGCCGAGCAACAGAATCCGGGTAAAGCCGAGCGCGGCCGGCGCCAGGATCGCCAGGGTCTGGTCGCGTTTGCCGGTGAACCGGCTCGCGGCGATCGCGCGTTGCACGATCCCGTCATGGTCGCTGTCGAGCTGCGCCGCCGCGGGCGTCAGAACCCGATCTTCGGCGACGCCAACGACGAGGGTCCCGGACTTGGGCAGTGCGGGCTCAACGAAACTGATCTTCATGCGGACGCCTTCTCTTTAACGGTCTGTCACGGGGTTGTCGCAACCCGGTCATGATGGATAGCCCGCGGCCATCGGAACCGCAAGACGATGCCGATTCCGGGCGCCGCAGAAGAGATCGATAAAGATAAGGCGTCGCGGTTTCGCTGCGGCTATAGTGACGGCCCAAGCTGACGGAACGATGAACCGACTTACCCGCTATATCTTTTTTCAGTGCTTCGGCCTCACGCTGTTCGTGACCCTCGGTCTGACGACGGCGTTTTGGTTGACGGGAGCCCTGCGACTGATCGAGGCGGTCATCGACCGCGGCAACAGCCTGGGCACCTTCCTGCATCTCGCGATCCTGACCTTGCCGCAGCTGCTGGCTCTGACCCTGCCGGTGGCCTGCTTCATCGGCGTCCAGTTCACCTATGGCAAGCTGGTGGCGGATAGTGAACTGGTGGTCATGCGGGCCTGCGGCGCGTCACAAGTCGAACTGGCACGGCCCGCCATCATCCTCGGCGCGATCGCGCTGGTGGCGATGTTCTCGATTACGCTGTATCTGGGCCCGGTGGCCAAGAACGACTTCAAGACGCTGCAATTCCAGATCCGCAATCAATTCTCCGGCGACCTGCTCCAGGAGGGCAGCTTCACCGCGGTGTCGCATTCGCTGACCGTCTATGTGAAATCGCATGATGCCATCGATCAACTCCACGGCATCGTCATCCAGGACGAGCGCGACCCGAAGCGCCCCGTCACCCTGACGGCCGAGAACGGGGTGCTGGTGCAGACCGAGGACGGCCCGCGCGTCGTGATGTTCAACGGTTCGCGCCAGACCTGGGACGAGGACAAGCACCAGCTCTACGTTCTGACCTTCGATCGCTGGAGCATCGACGTCGCCCAGTACGGCGACGCCCATGGCACCCATTACCTGCAGCCGGACGAACGCTTCCTTCCCGACTTGTTCTTTCCTAACGCCAGCGACAGCCGCGACCCCGGATATCGCCAGCGGCTCTGGGTCGAGGGCCATAACCGTCTAACCTTGCCGCTCTATTGCTTTTCCTTCGTCTTCGTCGCCCTCGCGTCGCTGCTGAGCGGCGAGTTGAGCCGTCGCGGACGGACGCCGCGGGTCGTCGTGGCCTGGCTGGTGGTGGCGGTGATCGAGGCCTGCAGCGTCGCGGTGACAGCGATGGCGGCTCACCACCCTGCCGCCGTGGTTCTGATGTATCTCAACCCGCTCGCGCCGATCGCGGCCTCGGC
>CAIUCF010000226.1 GCA_903897565.1 uncultured Rhodospirillales bacterium
GAGGATCAGGCGGATCTTGTCGAGCAGCTGGCGGAGATCGACCGGCTTGACGAGGAAGCCGTCGTGATCGTCGCTGCCGCCGCCTTCGCGGAACTCCTCGACCCGGCCCGAAATCAGGATGATCGCAGCGTCGGGGCAGACACTCTGGCGCAGCCGGCGCGCGGTCTGCCAACCATCGAGACCGGGTAGCGACAGGTCGAGCAGCACCAGATCGGGGCGATGGCGCGCCGCCATCTCGACGGCGGCGGTGCCGCTGTCGGCGCGGATGATGGTGAAGCCGAGCGGGGACAGCAGGTCGCGCAGCAGGTCGAGATGGGCGGGATCGTCATCGGCGGTGAGCACGGTGAGGCGGCGGCCGCGATAGCCGGTGATGCGCTGCGCCTCGGCGGTCTGGGCGATGATGTCGGGTGCCTGCGGCAGGTAGATCCGGATGCGGAAGACGCTGCACACGCCGATCTCGCTGCGCACCGAGATCTCGCCGCCCATGACCTCGGTCAGCAGCTTGGCGATGGTGAGGCCGAGCCCCGTGCCGGGGACCGCCTGGGCGCCGGCGGAATGGCCGCGCTCGAACGGCGCGAAGATGCGGCCGAGGTCTTCGGGCGGGATGCCGATGCCGGTATCCTCGATCTCGAACTCGGCGACCGAGCTCTTGTGGGAGACGCGCAGCGCGGCGTGGCCGGCTTGGGTGTATTTGATCGCGTTGGAGAGCAGGTTGATCAGGACCTGGCGCAGCCGGTTCTGGTCGGCATGCACGGTGGCGGGAAGATTGCCGCGGCCCTCGTAGAGGAAGCGAATGTTCTTGGCCTGGGCCTGCAGGCGGAACATGTCGACGATCTGGTTGAGGAAATCGTCGGTCGCGATGCGGTCGTTGCTGAGATTGAGCCGGCCGGCCTCGATGTTGGAGATGTCGAGCAGGCCGTCGACGAGATAGGACAAGTGCTCGGCGCTGCGCCGGATCACCCGGACCGCGTCGTGGCGATGCGGCGGGATGGCGCCGTCCTGCTCCAGCAGCTGAGCATAGCCGAAGATGGCGTTGAGCGGCGCCCGGATCTCGTGGTTGAGACCGGTGATGTAACGGCTCTTGGCGAAATTGGCCGATTCCGCGGCCTCCTTGGCCTTCTGCAGCAGCGCGTCGGTGTGCTCATGGGCGTCGATTTCCAGGGTCAGCATGTCGGTCTGGCGCTGCGATTCCTCCTCGGCGACGCGCCGGCTCTCCTGCGCCAGCACCAGCAGCCAGGCCGCGATGCCGAGGATGATGAACAGGCAGACATAGATCGCCAGCAAGGTCGCGCGGATGGCGCGCTGGTCGCCGATACCGCCATAGGCGTCGCCGAGGAAATATGTCGTGAACAGCACGCCGGCGACGACGAGGTTGAACAGGGCGAAGACGCCGAGGAAATGGCCGACCCGCGACTGCGCCAGCGCGGCGAGCTTGAGCGGCAGGATACGCCGCATCAGCGCCGCCGATTGCTCGCCGATCCTGCCATGCGGCTTGCAGCGGTCGCCGCAGCGAGCGTCCAAAGTACAGCAAAGCGAGCAGATCGGACCGGCATAGGCCGGGCATAACGACATGTCCTCGCGCTCGAACGCGTTCTCGCAGATGCAGCAGGTGATGACCGTCTGGCCGCCCCAATCGGCCTGGGGGCTGCGGGCGATGTAGTACTTGCCCCTGGTCGCCCAGGCGATGAGCGGGGCGGCGGCGAAGGCGAGGAAGAAGCCGATGAACGGCGCCAGGGACTGCGCCACCACCCCGAATGCGCCGAAGAACGCCAGGGTGGACACGGTGATCGACACCGCCATGGCGCCGATCCCGACCGGGTTGACGTCATAGAGATGGGCGCGCTTGAACTCGATATAGGGCGGGCTGAAGCCGAGCGGCTTGTTGACCACGAGATCGGCGACCAGGGCGCCGATCCAGGCGACGGCGAAATTGGAGTAGAGCCCGAGAATCTTGGCGATGGTCTGGAAGATGCCAAGCTCCATCAGCAGCAGCGCCAGTACGACGTTGAAGACCAGCCAGACCACGCGGCCGGGATGGAAATGGGTCAGGCGCGAGAAGAAATTCGACCAGGCGATCGAGCCCGCATACATGTTGGTGACGTTGATCTTGAGCTGGCAGGTGACGACGAAGATTCCGGTCAGGATCATCGCCGCCTGTGGCGACAGCGAGAGATACTGGAAGGCGGCGCGATAGACCTGTGCCGGCTCCGCGGCCTTGGCGAACGGCACGCCGTGGTGGAGCGCGAACACGGCGAGGATCGAGCCCGCCAGGATCTTGGCACTTCCCATGAATACCCAGCCGGGACCTGCCGGCAGCAGGGCCAGCCACCAGCGGGCGCGGCCCCAGCCGCCCTTGTCGCGAACGGCGGGCAGGAAGCGGAGATAGTCGGCCTGCTCGCCGATCTGCGGCACCAGGGACAGCAGGATCGAGGCGGCGGCGCCGAACAGCAGCAGGTCGAAGCCCGAGGTCGCGCCCGGCGCGGTGCCGGCGAAATGGGTCCAGTCGGCCATCAGGCTTTTATCGTCGACGATAATATAGGCGAGCGGGCCGATCTGCAGGATCAGCCAGATCGGCTGAGTCCAGAGCTGCATCCGGCTGATGAAGCGGATGCCGAAGGTGACGATCGGCACGACCACCAGCGCGCAGACGACGTAGCCGAGCGGCAGCGGAATGCCGAGGCACATCTGCAGCGCCAGCGCCATGATCACGGCCTCGACCGAGAACAGCAGGAAGGTGAAGGAGGCGTAGACCAGTGAGGTGATGGTCGAGCCGATATAGCCGAAGCCGGCACCGCGGGTCAGCAGATCGACATCGACGCCGTGCTTGACCGCGTAATAGGCAATCGGCAGCCCGGTCAGGAAGATCAGGATGCTGACGGCGACCAACGCCCAGACGACGTTGCTGAAGCCGAAACTCAGGGTCAGCGAGCCGCCGATCGCCTCGCAGGCGAGGAAGGAGATGGCGCCGAGCGCGGTGTTGGTGACGCGAAACGACGACCAGCGCCGGGCGCTGGTCGCGGTGAAGCGCAGCGCATAATCTTCCAGGGTCTGGTTGGCGACCCATTGATTGTATTGCCGTCTTTCCCGGACGATGCGTTGCCGCCCGCTCATGAAGCTGCCATCGAAGGTCCTGTCGTCGCTCGTCCGGGAACATGCAAGTTCCACACCTCGGCGGCGGCCAATTCATGTTGCAGCGCGATATACGTCAAACGCCCCATACGGTGCAGCGCGAAAACAACCTTACCCTGCTCTCCGATCTTTATTCCGGCACGAGCGGTGCCATTCGACGAGGCAGAGGGGGAAAGACATGCTGCGCAGGCGTTTCAATTCGATCATGGCGGGGGCGGTCGCGCTGTTCGCGACCACCGCACTCACCCAGGCGGCGCACGCCGAGGATACCATCAAGATCGGTATCCTGCATTCGCTCTCGGGCACGATGGCGATCAGCGAATCGGTCCTCAACAAGACCGTCAAGATGATGATCGCCGCCCAGAACGCGAAGGGCGGCCTGCTCGGCAAGAAGCTCGAGGCGGTCGAGGTCGATCCGGCCTCCAACTGGCCGCTGTTCGCCGAAAAGGCGCATGAGCTGCTCGAGAAGGACAAGGTCGCGGTGGTGTTCGGCTGCTGGACCTCGGTCTCGCGCAAATCGGTGCTGCCGGTGTTCGAGCAGGATAACGGCCTGCTGTTCTACCCCGTGCAGTACGAGGGCGAGGAAGAGTCGAAGAACATCTTCTACACCGGCGCCGCGCCGAACCAGCAGGCGCTGCCCGCGGTCGACTATCTCGCCGGCAAGAAGGGCGGCTCGGTCAAGCGCTGGGTGCTCGAGGGCACCGACTACGTCTATCCGCGCACCACCAACCGCATCCTGCGCGCCTACCTGCTGTCGAAGGGTGTGAGCGCCGACGACATCATGGAGAACTACACGCCGTTCGGCTTCTCCGACTGGCAGACAGAGGTTTCCAAGATCAAGCAGTTCGGCTCGGCAGGCAAGAAGACGGCCGTGATCTCGACGGTGAACGGCGATGCCAACGTGCCGTTCTACAAGGAACTCGCCAACCAGGGCATCAAGGCGACCGATATCCCGGTCATGGCCTTCTCGGTCGGCGAGCAGGAACTCTCCGGTATCGACACCTCGAACCTTGTCGGCCATCTCGCCGCCTGGAACTATTTCGAGTCCGTCAAGGGCAAGGCCAATGCCAGCTTCATCAAGCAGTGGCATACCTTCACCGGCGATCCGAAGGCCGTCACCAACGATCCGATGGAAGCCACATATACCGGCTTCACCATGTGGACGCAGGCCGTCA
>CAIUCF010000227.1 GCA_903897565.1 uncultured Rhodospirillales bacterium
GGACCAGCACCTCGCCGGCCTGCGGTACCGGCGGCCGCCAGTCTTCGAGGGTGATGACCTCGGGCGAACCGAATTCGTGGATTCGGGCGGCCTTGGAGGCGGTGAGAAAGGCGGGCGTCATGGAGTTGCCTGGTATCTGGCTGGTCATGTCTGGGTCTCCTTCTATCGGGATCGTGATATCAGTGGGCGCCGCCGACGGCGGGTTGCTGCGGGCGCTTGAGCAGCAACGTGGCAAGCAACGCGATGACGAGCGCTGCGCCGAGCAGGAAGAACGTGTCGCCGAAAGCCTGGATGAAGGCCTGTTGCTGGATGCGACGGCCGATCGCGACGACCGCCTCGGCGCCGGCCGCAGCCGGGTCCGACAGGCCATGGGCCTGGAAATAGCGGCCGAGCTCGGCGAGGCGATCGCGCGTCGTGGTATCGAACGCGGTCACTGCGGGGGTGAGAATGTTGGAGTGATACTGCTCGCGCTTGGTCAGGAAGGTCTGCAAGGCGGCGATGCCGATGGCGCCGCCGAGATTGCGCATCATGTTGAACAGGGCCGAGGCCGAACCGGCATTCTCCCGCTCGATGCCCGCGGTCGCGACGGCGGAGAGCGGCGCGAAGGCCAGAGCCTGGCCGATCGCCCGGACCACGTTCGGCCATAGCAGCTGGTCGGCCGCGTAATCCCCGGTCATGGCGATGTTCATGAAATTGCTGGCCGCGAACAGCGCGAAGCCGGCGCCGATGACCAGGCGTGGATCGAACCGCCGCATCAACCGCGGCACCAACGGAATCAGCAGCAGCTGCGGCAGGCCGGTCCAAGCCAGCACGCTGCCGATCTGCTCGGCGTTATAGCCCTGAATCCGCGACAGGTAGACCGGGAGGATGAAGACCGAGCCGTAGAGCGCGATGCCGAGCAGGAAATTGGCGATCATGCCGAAGCCGAAATTACGGCGCAGCACCAGCCGCAGGTTCAGCAGCGGCCGCTTCACCGTGAGCTCGATCACGACGAACGCGCTCAGTGCGACCAATCCCACCGCCGAGAGATCGCGGATCAGGGGCGAGCCGAACCAGTCGTCCTTGTTGCCCTCCTCCAGCACCGTCTGCAGAGCGGCAAGGCCGGTCGCCATGGTCGCGATCCCCGCCCAATCGCTCTGGCGCAGCAGCGACAGCTGCATCGGCGTCGCCGGCAGGGCGAACCACAGCAGCCCGAGCATGACGGCGCCGGGGACGAGGTTGACATAGAAGATATACTGCCAACCCCAGTTCTCCGTCAGGTAGCCGCCGATGGTCGGGCCGATCGCCGGCGCGAAGGTCGCGGACAGCGCGAACAGGGCGAGGCCGATGGGCTGCTTGCTCTTCGGCAGCAGGGTGATGATCAGGGTGAAGGCCATCGGGATCAGCACGCCGCCGGTGAAGCCCTGGATCGCCCGCAACACGATCATCTGCCCGAGATCATGGGCGAGCGCGCAGGCCGCCGAAAACACCAGGAACAAGGCGGCATTGGCGAGCAGGTAGCGGCGCACCGAGAATGCCTGGGCAAGCCAGCCGCTGAGCGGGATGACGACGATCTCCGCGATCAGATACGACGTCGAGATCCAACCGCCATCGTCGATCCCGGCGCCGATCGCGCCCTGGATATCGGCGAGCGAGGCGTTGACGATCTGGATGTTGAGCACGGCCATGAAGGCGCCGAGCGTGGCCCCGATCACGGCGAGCCAGGTCTGCAGGGTCACCGTGGGTTCGGCGGGCGCCGCACTGGCGAGGGATGGGTCGGATCTCGCGGCGAGGACGGGTTGCACGGACATGGCGATCACTCCTGGGCAGGCGGCGGCGATCAGCGCGCACCGCGGGTGTCGATGCTGGGCTCGACCGACATGCCGGCGCGCAACAGCCCGGCATAGCGGGACTCGTCGAGCACGATCTTCACCGGTACGCGCTGCACGATCTTGGTGAAGTTGCCCGTCGCGTTATCCGGCGGCAGCAGGGCGAATTCGAGCCCGCTCGCCGGCGCGATGCTGTCGACATGCCCCTGCAACGCCAACCCCGGAAAGCCGTCGACCGTAATCCTGGCCGCCTGCCCCGCCCGCACTGCGGTCAGCTGCGTTTCCTTATAGTTGGCGACGACATAGACCGCCTCGAGCGGGACCACCGCCATCAGCTGGGTGCCGGCCTGAACATACTGGCCGACGCGCAGGCTGCGCGCGCCGACGCTGCCGGACACCGCGGCGCGGATTACGGTATAGGACAGGTTCAGCGCCGCCTGGCGCTCGGCGGCCAGAGCCCGATCGGCCTCGGCCGCGGCCTTGACCCGGGCGCTCGTCAGCACGTCGATCTGGCGCTGGGCGGCGACCAGCCCTGCACGGTCGCGCTGGAGATTGGCGTTGGTCTGCAGCAGGGTCATCGCCGCTTGCTGCGCCCGCTGCACGGTGCCCGCGCCGGTGGCGACCAGCGTGCGATAGCGGGCGTTCTCCTGATTGGCGAAGGTCACCGCCGCCGCGCTCGCGGCCACGCTCGCGCCGCCCTGGGCGATCACCGATTGCTGCAGCGCGAGCTGGGCATCGAGGTTGCGGATCGCGGCTGCGGCGGCGACGACATTGGCGTGGGCGGCGTCGACAGCGACCCGGAAGTCGCGGTCGTCGATCCGGGCCAGGACCTGGCCGCGGGCGACATTCTGGTTGTCGCGGACATCGACCTCGGCGATGTACCCGGAGATCTTCGGTGCGACCGTCGTGAAATCGGCCTTCACATAGGCGTCGTCGGTCGTGACCTGGAACCGCCCGACACGCCAATATTCCACGCCGTAGCCGGCCGCAACCGCGACACCTGCGGCAAGAGCGACGCATAGCGCCGCGCGCTTCAGGACCTGCCGTGACGGCAGAAAATGCCCAGGAGCCATATGAACGATCGGCACTTCGGCGGGGCGCAGGGACTGCATGACATCCTCCTGTTCTGGGGGAGGCGTTGGCCCGTCGCGGCCCGCTTCTCCGTACCAGCAACATGGCGGGAAAGCGCGGCCGCGATAATTACGCCAGTCGCGGAAAGATTATCCCGCCAGAGCGGATAATCATCGCCGCGATACCATCCCAGGGATGCGAATCCCTCGTCGCCATGCTATCTCAGGAGGCGGGCAGAACCCGCCCGGCGGGGGAGAGATCATGGACCGCTTGACCAGCTTGACGGTATTCGCCCGGGTCGTCGAACTCGGCGGCTTTTCA
>CAIUCF010000228.1 GCA_903897565.1 uncultured Rhodospirillales bacterium
ACGCCCGGCGCCGATACTCTGCGCCGCCATCGAAGAACAGGCGCTGCCGACGGCGAAGGCCGGCATCTGGATGTAGTTCCACAGCTGGAAGCAGGCGCCATAGGCGGCGACCGTTTCCGAGCCGTAGCGATCGACCAGGCTAATCATCATGATCAGCGAGAACGACATGACGACGACCTGCAGGCTGACCGGAATACCCTTGGCGATCAGGGTCTTGAGGATGTGCGGGTCGATCCGCAGATAGCGGAGTTCGGCCGCCTTCAGGCATAGCAGGTTGTCGCTGCGGTAGAGCCAGGCGACGAGCGCGATCAGGGTCGCCCATTGCGAGATCAGCGTCGCCAGGGCCGAGCCGGCGATGCCGAGCTTCGGGAATGGCCCGATGCCGAGGATGAACAGCGGATTGAGCCCGACATCGAGCAATGCCGAGACCAGCATGAAGGCGAAGGGCGTGCGCGAATCGCCGGCGCCGCGCAGCACCATGGTCAGCAGCGAGTAGAGATACATGCCCGGCAGCGCCACGAAGATCACCCGCAGATAGGCGGCTGCCAGCGGCGCAGAATCGGGTGGTGTCTGCATCAGATGCAGGATCGTCGGGGTCGCGACGACGCCGAGCACCGCCATCACCAGTGCGACCGCGGCGAAGAACACGCTGACCGTGCCGATCACCCGCTTGGCATGGTCGACATCGCGGGCGCCGAGGCTCTGCGCCACCAGGATGCTCGCCATGATGCCGAGGCCGAAGCAGGCGCTCAGCAGCATGAACAGCAAGGCGTTGGCATTGGCGCTGGCGCTCAGCGCCTCGGCGCCGAGCAGGTGGCCGATCCAGGCGGCGTTGATCGAGGCGTTGAGCGATTGCAGGACATTGGTCGCAAGGATCGGCAGCGAGAACAGCAACAAGGTCCAGGCGATCGGTCCGTCGACCAGCACCGCCGGATCGTCGCGACGGCCGGGAGCCGGGCCTGGCCGGAGGTCGTCACGGGCCGCTGCGTTAGGTCGCTTATTTTTGTACCAGGCCAAGACGGCGTTCCTATCGAGACAACGCGATCCGTTCTGGTACGCTGCAGGTCTCCCGTTGCCAATATTGGTGGCCTGGGGGCGGCGTCAAGCGCGATCCTGATCGGCGACGGCGATTGTCGTCCGGCCGGCGCTCGGCGCAACATGGCCGCCGGGTCCGTACGGGAGGCATCATGAAATTCCTGATCTCGTTCGTCTGCCTGATGCTGGTGGCGGGCGCTGCGAGCGCGGAGTCGTCTCGGGATGCGCTCGCCGCGATGCTGAAGACCATCGCCCATGGCAAGGACGCCGAGTTCGGCCAAGGTGTCGCCCCCGCGCTGAGCAGCGACGTGTCGCAACCGGCGGCTGCCCGGATGGACGCCGTCATCGACCGCATTGCGGCTGAGATCGACAAGGTCGCCCAGACCTTCGCGACGGCGCCGGCCGGCGACCGAATCGCCCGGACCCGCGCCGCCGTCGCCGGCTACGACGCGGAGACCGCGGAACTCGGCGCGTCGCGGCGCTTCGAGGGCGATGGCCCCTACCTCTCGCTGATGCGACAGCTGCTGTTCGTGCCCACGGCCGCGGCCGGGGCCGAGCCGGCGGATCGCATCCTGGGGATCATCAGCAATTTCGAGCATCAGCCGAGAACCGCGGACAGCTACTACGAATACGCCGATGCCACCGATCTCGGGCACGGGGCGATCATGACGCTCGTCCCCGCGCCGGTCGGGCGGGAGGCGGCCGCGGCGATGATACCCGGACGCCTCTATGCGCTGAAGAAATGCCGCCACATCCCGTTGCTCGGCTGGTACTGCAACACGTCGCGCTATGCGGTGCGACGGCTTCCCGGCGACGATTCCGCGCGCCTGCTCGTGACGCTTCTGGCGCCGCTGGCGCCCGGGGCCGACAATCCGGCGTTCCGCGACGCCCGCGGCCAAAACATCGTCGAGGGCTATACCGCGGTGTATTTCATCCTTGCGCTGCCGGACATGACGTTGATCTACAATCTCGGCATCCAGTCGCGGCGCGAGGCGCTCCGCATGCAGGACACGCTCGACCGCGAGCACCGGCGGGAGAGCCGAGCCCTTGCCCAGACGCTGAAAGCCGCGCTGCGTCTGGACAGGCTGCCCTGGGAGCCGATCGATGCGAATGCTTTGACGAGCGCGCCGGGCGGTTATACTGGAATCAAGAACCGCTGACCCTCGCCTCCTGAAGCTCCCCCACTCACGGACCCGATCATGACGTCAGATGTGCTGTTTACGCCGTTGCAACTCGGCCCCTTCACGCTCGCGCACCGGATCGTGATGCCGCCGCTGACGCGGATGCGCGCCGCAGCGCCGGACAATGCGCCCGATGCCCTTAATGCGGAATATTACGGCCAGCGCGCGACGCCGGGCGGGCTGATCATCGCCGAGGCGACCTGGGTCGAGCCGATGGGCCGTCCCTACCTGGACGTGCCCGGGATCCAGACGGAAAAGCAGATCGCCGGCTGGCGCGGCATCACCGAGGCGATCCATGCCAAGGGCGGGATCGCCTTCCTGCAGCTCTGGCACGCCGGCCGGATCGGCCATTCCTCGACCAAACCGGGCGGCGCCCTGCCGGTGGCGCCCTCGGCGGTAGCGCCGGCCGGCGAATTCCCCAATGCCGCAGGGCAGCGCGTGCCGTTCGAGACCCCGCGCGCGCTGGAACTCGACGAGATCCCCGCGCTGATCGAAACCTTCCGCCAGGGTGCCCGCAACGCGCTTGCCGCCGGCTTCGACGGCGTCGAGGTCCATGGCGCCAACGGCTATCTGCTGGAGCAGTTCCTGCAATCCCGCATCAATCGGCGCACCGATCGCTACGGCGGCTCGCTCGAGAACCGCACGCGGTTGCTGCGGGAGATCTGCGAGGCGGTGGCCGAGATCGTCGGTCCCGGCCGCGTCGGTGTCCGCCTGTCGCCCTACGGCATCGCCTCGGACACCCATGAGGACGACCCGATGACGCTCTATACCCATGTCGTCGAGACCCTGGCCGCGCTCGACCTCGCCTTCATCCACCTGGTCGAGCCGCGGGCAAGCGGCGTCGGCATGCGCGAGATCGACCGCGCGGAGCAGCCGCAGGGCGCGACCCTGTTCCGGCCACTCTGGCCCAATGTGTTGATCTCGACCGGCGGGCATACCCCGGAATCCGCCGCTAGGCTGGTCGCATCAGGCGACGCCGACGCCATCGGCTTCGGCCGCCATTTCATCTCGAACCCTGACCTGCCGCTGCGCGTCAAACGCGGCGTCCCGCTGACCCATTACGATCGGCCGACCTTCTATACCAAGGGACCGAAGGGATATACCGATTACCCATTCCTGGAGTCGGCTGCCGAATAACGCTCTTTAGCGGTTGGGTGGAGGGCGGTCGATCCGCCGCCGTCGATCTCGGCGCGGCGGCGCGGCAGGGCGCCGGGGTGGTCACGCTGCATCCAGGCGATCATCTTCTCGCGCATCTCGCAGCGCAGGTCGAAGACCCGCCCGGCAGAGCTGGCGCTCACCAGCATGCGGATTTCCATCGTCTGCTCGTGGAAATCGGTGACCTGCATGTTGACGACCCGACCGTCCCAGAGCGGCGACGCCTTGGCGAGTTCCTCAAGCTTGGCGCGCATCAGGTCGATCGGCGCGGTGTAGTCGGCGTAGAACATGACGGTGCCGATCAGCGCCGAATCGTTGCGGGTCCAATTCTGGAAGGGGTTGTCCATGAAATAGGCGAGCGGCACGATCATGCGCCGCCAGTCCCAGAGCTTGAGCACGACATAGGTCGCGGTGATCTCCTCGACATTGCCCCATTCGCCGTTGACGATGACCGAATCCTCGAGCCGGATCGGCTGGGTGATCGCGAGTTGGATGCCGGCGACCAGATTCTTGAGCAGCGGCTGCAAGGCCAGGCCGAACACGATGCCCGCGGCACCGGCCGAGGCCAGCAGACTGACCCCGTATTGGCGGACGCTGTCGAAGGTCATCAGCGCCGCCGCGACCGTGACGACCACGATCAGGATGGCGGCAACGCGCTGCAGGATGCGCGACTGCGTGACATGGGTCCGGGCCACCAGATTGTCTTCGGCGTCGAGCTTGAAACGGCGGAGATAGACCGTCGTCCAGATGTTCAAGGTCGTGATCGCTAGCCAGCCCATCAGCAGGATGAAGCCCATCGTCAGGAGATGCTGGGCTATCGCGGCCTGATGATCGCTCAGCGGCGCAACCCCGACGGCTATCGAGATCGCCAGGAGGATGGTGGCGTAATAGCTCGGCCGCTCGCCGCGCGAGACCAGCGAACGCCAGAACAAATCCTTTTCGCCGACCAGCCGCGTCAGGAAGCCGAAGGCGATCCGGTGGACGAGGCTCGCGGTGAGCCAAGCGACCGCGACCGCGGCGATGCTGATGGCCCAGTTCGGCATCCAGGCGAACCAGGCGATGGCGCGGCGCGTTGCGGCGCTCAAATCAGGGGGCAATGCCAGCGGGTCCTCGCGTCCGGGATGAGGGTTCGGGCGGCGTGGCAGGCGCCACGCCTGGAGTGAACCCCTCGGCGCCGGTATTTGTTCCGCAGTGCCGGGATCGCGCGCGCTAGGAGAATTACGTTGCCATCCCTGGAGCGGCGGACCAGAATTTCGTTCAAACATAAGGCAATGTCGCCAGCAACAAGAAGAGACGCGCATGAGCTCTCAGCCCGGTAGGCGTGCCATCATCATCGGCGGTTCCGTCGCGGGGATCGCGGCCGCCGTTCTGCTCAGGCGTGATGGCTGGCAGGTCGAGGTGTTCGAGCGGGCAGAGACCGGCCTCGAGGGACGCGGCGCCGGGATCGCCACCCATCCGGAACTGTTCGAGATGTTTGCCGCTGCCGGGATCGCGACGCCCGATGAACTCGGCTTCTGGGTGCAGGGGCGACGCGTGATCGGCCGTGATGGGACTTGCGTCGGCGAACTCGAATTGCCGCAGCTCATGTCGTCGTGGGACCGCCTGCACAAAGCCCTGCGCGCCGGGCTCCCCGACGAATTCTATCATCGCGGTC
>CAIUCF010000229.1 GCA_903897565.1 uncultured Rhodospirillales bacterium
AGCGCGAGGCACGCCGGGCCGCGACCGACCTCCCCTCCCCGGATCACGTATAGGGACGCCGGGATGTTGACCCACGCTGACAACATCCCCGTGACCGACGCTGAGCAGATGATCCTGCGCGACCTGAACCGTCGCTTCGGGGCGATCGCGATCACGACGCAAAAGACATGCGATCAGATCCCGACCTTTTGGGTCGATCGCGACCTGGTGCATGAGGTGCTCAAGCATCTGCGGAGCGGCGCCGAGCGGTCGTTTCGCGTCCTCTACGACCTGACCGCGATCGATGAGCGGCTCCGCATCCATCGTAACGGGCTACCGCCCGCCGATTTCACCGTGGTCTACCACCTCATCTCGTTTGAGCGGAACGACGACATTCGTATCAAGGTGCCGCTCAAGGAAGGCGCGCTCGACCTCCCGAGCGCCGCCGATATCTGGCCCAACGCAAACTGGTACGAACGCGAGGTGTGGGACTTGTTCGGCATTACTTTCGCCGGGCATCCGACCTTGCGCCGCATCCTGACGCCGCCGACCTGGACCGGCCACCCGCTACGCAAGGACCATGTCGCGCGGGCGACCGAGATGGACCCGTACGTGCTCACCGAGGAGCGCGAGGTCGCCGAGAAGGAGGCGTTGCGCTTCCGTCCCGAGGACTGGGGGATGAAGCGGCGCAGCGAGACCAGCGATTTCATGTTCCTCAACCTCGGACCCAACCATCCGAGCGTGCACGGCGTGTTCCGCATCATCCTGCAGCTCGAGGGCGAGGAGATCGTCGACGCGGTGCCGGAGATCGGCTTTCATCATCGCGGCGCCGAGAAGATGGGCGAGCGCCAGACCTGGCACACCTACATCCCCTATACCGACCGCATCGACTATCTCGGCGGGGTGATGAACAACTTTCCCTACGTCATGGCGGTCGAGCAGCTCGCCGGCATCACGGTGCCGCCGCGCGCGCAGATGATCCGGATCATGCTCGCCGAACTGTTCCGGATGGCGAGCCATCTCGTGTTCTACGGGACCATGTCGCAGGATGTCGGCCAGCTCTCGCCGGTGTTCTACATGTTCGCCGACCGCGAGCGGGTCTTCCAGATCATCGAGGCGATCTGCGGCTTCCGCATGCACCCGGCCTGGTTCCGGATCGGCGGCGTGGCAGGTGATCTGCCCGAGGGCTGGGACCGGATGATCCGCGACTACCTGGGCTATCAATCCAAGCGCCTCGACGAATACCACAAGCTCGTCATGCAGAATCGCATCTTCAAGGCGCGCACGGTCGGCGTCGGAGCCTACACGCTTGAGGAAGCCTATGATTGGGGGGTCACCGGCCCCGGCCTGCGCGCCTGCGGCCTGGCCTGGGACTACCGCAAGCAGCGGCCTTATTCCGGATACGACCAACTCGAGTTCGAAATCCCCACCTGCAACAACGGCGACTGCTACGACCGCGTGGTCGTGCATATCGAGGAGATGCGCCAGAGCCTGCGCATCATCCGCCAATGTCTCGACAACATGCCGGCGGGTCCTTACCGCTCGGAGCACAAGCTGGCGACCCCGCCGGTCAGGGAGCGCATGCTCCACGACATCGAAACCATGATCACCCATTTCCTCAATGTGAGCTGGGGGCCGGTGCTGCCGCCGGGCGAGGCGATGGTCAGCATCGAGGCGACCAAGGGCATCAACGGCTACTATCTCACCGCCGACGGCGACAGTGTTTCCTACCGCACCCGTATCCGCACCCCATCGTTCCCGCATCTGCAGATGATCCCGCTCATCAGTCGCGGCGCGTACGTCGCCGACCTGATCGCGATCCTCGGCAGCATTGATTTCGTGATGGCCGATGTCGATCGCTGAACAATCCCCGGGCGATGCCCCGCTCGATGCCGCCTTGCGCGACGAGATCGCCGCCGTCGCGCGGCACGCCGAGCAAAAGCGTGCCGCGGGCACCGACGCCCTGAAGCTGGTGCAGAAGCGTTTTGGCTATATCTCCGATCGGCATCTCGCCGAGGTCGCGGCGCTGCTGGAGATGACGCCGGCCGAGCTCGACGGCGTCGCGACCTTCTACAACCTGATCTTCCGGCGCCCGGTCGGCCGTCATGTCATCCTGCTGTGCGACAGCGTCGCGTGCTGGGTAATGGGCGAGGCGGCCGCGCGCGCCCAGATTCGCGACCGCCTGGGCATCAAGCCCGGAGAGACCACCGCCGACGGCCGTTTCACGCTGCTGCCGATCGTCTGTCTCGGCCATTGCGACCACGCTCCGGCGATGATGGTCGACGAGGACCAATACGGCGATCTCGACGCTGCGCGGCTCGACGCCATCCTCGAACGCTACCGGTGACGATGATGATGGATAAGCCGCTCACCGCATTGATCCAGCCGGACGGCATGCCCCTCGATATCGCCGGCTATGAGCGAGCCGGCGGCTATCAGGCCTTGCGAAAGGCCCTCACAATGACGCCGGAAGCCATTATCGCCGAGGTTAAGCGCTCGAGGCTGCGCGGCCGCGGTGGCGGCGGATTCTCGACCGGGCGCAAATGGGAGGCGGTACCGACCGGCACCGACGCCGCGCGCCAGCACTATCTCGTCGTCAACGCCGACGAAATGGAGCCCGGCAGTTTCAAGGACCGTCTCCTCCTCGAACAGACACCGCACCAGATGATCGAGTCCGTCATCATCAGCGCCTTCGCGATCCAGGCGGATATTGCCTATATCTTCGTACGCGCGGAATACGTGCTGTCGCTCAGCCGGCTGGCGCGCGCGGTTGCTGAAGCTGAGGCCCGTGGCTATCTCGGCGCCGACATCCTGGGTTCGGGCTTCGCGCTCACCATCCATGTCCATGCCAGTGGCGGACGCTATATCTGTGGCGAATCCAGTGCCCTGCTCACGGCGCTCGAGGGTCGCCGCCCCCTGCCCCGCTCGCGGCCGCCGCGCTCGGCGCTGAGCGGGCTATGGGGCAAACCGAGCATCGTCAACAATGTCGAGACGCTGTGCAACGTCCCGCACATCGTCGAACGGGGCGCCGATTGGTTCCTCGGCCTCAGCCGCGGCGCGGATGGCGGCACCAAGCTCTATGGCCTGAGCGGGCGGGTGAAGCGGCCAGGCCTGTGGGAGCTGCCGCTCGGCACCTCGCTCAACGAGATTCTCGAGGAGCATGCCGGGGGGATGCAGGACGGCTACGAATGCCGCGCGGTCCTGCCGGGCGGTGCC
Source organism: uncultured Rhodospirillales bacterium (assembly GCA_903897565.1). Classification (GTDB taxonomy): domain Bacteria; phylum Pseudomonadota; class Alphaproteobacteria; order ATCC43930; family CGMCC-115725; genus CAIXXC01. The sequence continues at coordinate 3,196 of CAIUCF010000229.1, forward strand.
TCGACCGCCTTCGTCATGAACGCGGATTTCGACATCCCGATGGACTTCACATCGGTGCAGAAGCTCGGCAGTTCGCTCGGCACCGGCAACATCATGGCCCTGGATAACCAGCGCTGCCCGATCGGCATGCTGCGCAACCTCGAGCACTTCTTCGCCCAGGAGTCTTGCGGCTTTTGCACGCCTTGCCGTGACGGTCTGCCGTGGGTCGAGCGGATTCTCGCAGCAATCGAGGCCGGCGACGGTGAAGCCGAGGATCTCGACACGCTCGCCCGCCACGTTTCCTTCCTCAATTCCGACGGCACCTTCTGCGACCTCGCCCCTGGCGCGATGGCGCCGCTCGGCAGCGGGCTCAAGCATTTCCGCGCCGAGTTCGAGCAACACATCGCAGAAAAGCGCTGCCCCTGGCACGAGACCGCGGAGAGCTGGGCATGACGGTATTCCTGATCGACGGCAAAGAATATACCGCCAAGCCGGACGAGAATCTGCTCCAGGCCTGTCTCGGCGCGGGCCTCGATCTCCCGTATTTCTGCTGGCATCCAGCCCTCGGCTCGGTCGGCGCCTGTCGGCAATGCGCGGTCAAGCAATACGCAAACGCGGAGGACACGACCGGGAAACTGGTGATGGCCTGCATGACGCCGTTGGCAGAGGGCGCGCGCTTTTCGCTTGCCGACCCGGAAACGGCGGCTTTCCGCGCCAGCGTCATCGAATGGCTGATGATCAACCATCCCCACGATTGTCCGGTCTGCGAGGAGGGCGGCGAGTGCCACCTCCAGGATATGACGGTGATGACCGGGCACGCCTATCGACGCTACCGCTTCACCAAGCGCACGCACCGCAACCAGAACCTTGGACCGTTCATCAAACACGAGATGAACCGCTGCATCGCGTGTTATCGCTGCACGCGCTTCTATCGCGATTACGCCGGCGGGCGCGATCTCGACGTATTCGCGGCCCATGATCACGTCTATTTCGGCCGCCACGCCGACGGCACCCTGGAGAGCGAATTCAGCGGCAATCTGGTCGAGGTCTGTCCGACCGGGGTCTTCACCGACAAACCGTTCTCGGCCCGATACGCGCGCAAATGGGATATGCGCGGCGCACCCTCGATCTGCACCCATTGCGCGCTCGGCTGCAACACCACCGCGAACGAGCGTGCCGGCGAATTGCGGCGCATTGTCAACCGCTACAACGGATCGGTGAACGGCTATTTCCTCTGCGATCGCGGCCGCTTTGGCTACGGGTTCGTCAACGCGCCGGACCGGATTCGCACGCCGCTCGGACGCGGAGCTGACGGCAAACAGGCGCCGATCAGCCGCGAGGATGCAGTCGCGCGCTTCGGCGCCCTGCTGCGGGCGGGTGGCCGGATCGTCGGCATCGGCTCGCCGCGCGCCTCGTTGGAGAGCAATTTCGCACTGCGCAGCTTGGTCGGAGCGGAGAATTTCCATCCCGGCGTCAGCGCGCACGAGGGAGTTTTGCTGCGTCTGGTCACCGATATCCTGACTTCGGGCGCGGTGCATGTCCCCTCGCTCCGCGACGTGGAGCACGCCGATGCGGTCTGTGTCCTGGGATCTGACCTGCCGAACGCCGCGCCGCGCGCCGCCCTTGCCCTGCGCCAGGCCGTGCGCGGCGCCGGGATTGTCGCTGCCGCCGCCGCCGAGATTCCGTATTGGCAGGATGCCGGGGTGCGAACCTACGCGGGAGAGGTGCGAAGCCCGCTCTTCATCGCGACGCCGGCGGCGACCCGGCTCGACGATGTCGCGCATACCGCCTTGCGGGCCGCCCCCAACGATATCGCAAGGTTGGGCTTCGCGGTGGCCGCGTGTATCGATCCCGGAGCGCCCGCGGTAGCAGATTTGTCCGCCGATCTCACCGCCCAGGCGCAGTTGATCGCGCAAGCGCTGCTTGCCGCCGACCGCCCGCTGATCGTCTCCGGCGTCGAGGCGGGCGAAATCAGCGTGATCGAGGCCGCGGCGAATATTGCCATCGCCCTTAGGGCGCGCGGCAAAACCGCTGCGCTGATGCTGAACCTGCCCGAGTGCAACAGCCTCGGCCTGGCGCTGATGGCGGAGGGCGCCGGGGGATTGGCTGCGGCGCTTGGCGAACCGGCCGCGCTGGTGATCGTGCTCGAAAACGACCTTTTCCGCCGTGCGGGCAGCGCAGTACTCGACACCGCGCTCGCCGCTGCGCATCTGGTGGTGCTCGATCACAGCGACGGCCCGACCTCGCAGCGCGCCGAACTGGTGCTGCCGGCGGCCAGTTTTGCCGAGTCCGGTGGCACCTTGGTGAGCAGCGAGGGCCGGGCACAGCGCTTTTACCAGCCGATCTTTGCGGAGAACGACGTCCGCGCGGCCTGGCGCTGGCTCGGCGAGGCCGGCCGCGCCGCCGGCAACAATGCCTGCGCAGGCTGGAGTACCGAGGACGACATCGTCGCCGCGCTCGGCAGCACGTTGCCGCATTTCGTCGCCGCGCCGCGCGCCGCGCCCTTGGAAACGTTCCGCATCACCGGAAAACGCATCAGCAGCGAGCCGCACCGTTTCTCGGGCCGCACGGCGATGAATGCTGACCGCAATGTGCGCGAGCCGAAACCGCCGGTGAGTGCGGATTCGCCGTTCAGCGCCACGATGGAGGGCTATTACGGCAAGATGCCTCCGGCCCTGCTGCCGTTCGCCTGGGCGCCCGGCTGGAACTCGGTGCAGTCGGTCAACAAGTTCCAGGCCGAAATAGGCGGCGCGCTGGAGGGCGGCGATCCCGGCGTGCGGCTGCTCGACGCGCACAAGGATGCGACTCTCGCTTATTACACCGAGATCCCCGAGCCCTTCGCGCCGCGTCCGGGGATGTGGCGCGCGGTGATGCTGCCGCGCGTGTTCGGCGACGAGGAACTAAGCGCGCGTGCGGCGCCGATCCGCGAACGCATGTCGCCGCCCGCGATTGCCCTCAACGAGCAGGACGCCGCGCAGATCGGCGCCGCAGGGGGCCAATTACTTGCTTGCGAACTCGACGGAGAGCCTCAGCATCTGGCGCTCGAAATTCACCCCGGGCTGCCACGCGGCGTCGCAGGAATTTCCGGGCTCGCGGCAAAGGTCCACGCGCTGCCGGCCTGGATCGCCGTCACCACAAGCGGGCTGGGGGCATCATGAGCGTTCCCCACGAAATCCTTGCCGGCCTGCTCAATATCGTTCTCGGCCTCGCCTTCCTGCTGGTGGTCGCGGCCCTGCTCACCTGGGTCGAACGCCGGCTGCTCGGGTTCTTCCAGGACCGCCCCGGACCAAACCGCGTGGGGCCGTTCGGCATATTGCAGGTGGCGGCCGACGGCATCAAACTGCTGTTCAAGCAGGATTGGATTCCGCCCTTCGCCGATGCCGGTGTCTTCGTGCTCGCCCCGGCGATCGCGATGGTCACGGTGATGCTCGCAATGGCCATCATCCCGGCCACGCCGGCGATCGGCATCATCGGCAACCTCAATATCGGCGTGCTGTTCTTCCTCGCCATGAGCGGGCTGGGCGTCTATTCGGTCGTGCTCGCCGGCTGGTCGTCGAACAACAAGTTCTCGCTGCTCGGCGGCATGCGCGCCGCGGCACAGATGGTGAGCTACGAGGTGTTCATGGGCCTCGCGTTGCTCGGCGTGGTGATGCTCGCCGGCTCGTTCAACCTGACCGATATCGTCCATGGCCAGCGGCACATGTGGTATGTGGTGCCGCAATTCCTCGGCTGTATCATATTCTTTTTAGGTGGCATCGCCGAAACTCACCGGCTGCCGTTCGATCTCCCCGAAGGCGAAAGTGAGCTCGGCGCCGGATTTCACACCGAGTATTCGGGGATGAAGTTCGGCATGTTCTTCGTCGGCGAATATATCGGCATCATGCTGGTCTCGGCGATGACGACGGTGTTGTTTCTGGGCGGCTGGTACGGACCGATCCTGCCGCCGTTCATGTGGTTCGGCATCAAGACCGGTCTGCTCGTCTGCTTCTTCATCCTGCTGCGCGCCGCCTTGCCGCGGCCGCGCTACGATCAGTTCATGGCCTTCGGCTGGAAGCTGCTGCTGCCGCTGACGCTGCTCAACATCCTGGTTACCGGCGCGCTGATGCTCGGCCTGCCGGCGTCGACATAGGGGGGAAGCGATGCTGAGTTCAGTGCGTACGCTTTGGTATACCTTCCTGCATCTGTTCCAACCCAATGTTACGGTCCAGTATCCGGATGAGATGCCCTATCTCGCGCCGCGCTATCGCGGCCGGATCGTGCTCACCCGTGACCCCGACGGCGAGGAGCGCTGCGTCTCGTGTAATCTCTGCGCGGTCGCCTGCCCGGTCGACTGCATCAGCCTGCAGAAGACCGAGCACGAGGGACGCTGGTATCCCGAATTCTTCCGCATCAATTTTTCGCGCTGCATTTTCTGCGGCTTTTGCGAGGAGGCCTGTCCGACCTACGCGATCCAGCTGACGCCCGACTTCGAGATGAGCGAATACAACCGCCAGAACCTCGTCTACGAGAAGGAGGATCTCCTCATCAGCGGCACCGGCAAATACCCCGACTACAACTTCTATCGCGTGTCCGGCCTGGCGATTCCGGGCAAGGACAAGGGCGAGGCGGAGCACGAGCGCCCGCCGATCGACGTCAGGGCGCTGCTGCCATGAACGCCACCTTCGATCTCTCGGCGATCATCGCGGTGCTCGCGACCGTGATGATGATCACGCGCGCATCCGCGGTGCATGCGCTGCTCTATCTCACCGTCTCCCTGCTCGCCGTGGCGATGGTGTTCTTTGTCCTCGGCGCGCCGTTCGCCGCCGCCCTGGAAGTCATCATCTATGCCGGCGCCATCATGGTGCTGTTCGTCTTCGTCGTGATGATGCTGAACATCGGCGACGAGGCCGCAGCCCTCGAGCGCGCCTGGCTGAAGCCATCGATCTGGATCGGCCCCTCGGTTCTAGCGCTGCTGCTCGCGATCGAACTCGGCGCGCTCGCTGCGACCGGCGGCCTGGCGCGGCCGGCAGGCGTCGTGGTCGACGTTCAGGCGGTCGGCATCGCCTTGGTCGGCCCCTATATGCTCGCGGTCGAGATCGCCTCATTTCTGCTGCTGGCCGCTCTGGTCGCGGCGTTCCATCTCGGGCGCGCCGTCATGAAGGGGGCTTAGGGACATGGCGAACGTTCCGCTCGATCAGGGGCTCTTGCTGGCGGCGATCCTGTTCGCGCTGGGGCTCGCAGGTGTGCTGGTTCGGCGCAACCTGCTGTTCATGCTGATGTCGCTCGAAGTGATGCTGAATGCGACCGGCGTCGCCTTCGTCGTCGCCGGCGCGCGCTGGGCGGCCGCCGACGGCCAGATCATGTTCATCCTGGTGCTGACATTCGCCGCCGCCGAGGTCTCGGTCGGCCTGGCCTTGGTCTTGTTGCTGCACCGGCAGATCCCGACGCTCGATGCCGATGCCGGCAATCATCTGAGGGGGTAGTCGATGCGCGAACTCCTCTGGCTCATCCCCACGCTGCCGCTGCTCGGCTCGGTCGTCCTCATGCTGAGCGCGGGGCGGCTCTCCACCCTCACCGAGGCCACGATCGGCGCGGGATCGGTCGGGCTCGCGGCCATCATCGCCTTCACGATCGCCGCCGGCTTCTTGGCCCACCCGCCCGCGGGCGCGGTCTTTCAGGAAACGTTATGGCGCTGGCTCGATGTCGGCGGTTTTTCAGCGGCGATCGGCCTGCGCCTCGATCCACTCTCCCTGGTGATGATGCTGGTGATCACCGGCATCGGCTTCTTCATCCACCTGTTCGCGACCGAGTTCATGGAAGGCGAGGACGGCTATGGTCGGTTCTTCGCCTATCTCAACCTGTTCGTCGCCGCCATGCTCGTGCTGGTGCTGGCGGATGATCTCCTCGCCCTCTACATCGGCTGGGAGGGGGTTGGACTGTGCTCCTACCTGCTGATCGGCTTTTGGTGGCGCGACCCTGCCAATGGCCTCGCCGCGCGCAAGGCTTTCATCGTCACGCGGATCGGCGATACCGCGTTCCTGATCGGCCTGCTGCTGATCGCGAGCCGGCTCGGCACGCTCGACATTGCCGATGCGATGAAGAACGCCACGCAGACCTGGCCAGTGGGCTCCCCGGTCGCGACCTTGGCTGCGCTCCTGTTGCTCGGCGGCGCGGTCGGCAAGTCGGCACAACTGCCGCTGCAGACCTGGCTGCCCGATGCGATGGCCGGACCGACGCCGGTGAGCGCGCTGATCCACGCCGCGACGATGGTGACCGCCGGCGTCTATCTCATCGCCCGCACCCATGCGCTGTTCCTGCTGGCGCCGGCGGCGCAGCTCGCCGTCGGCGCGATCGGCGGAGCGACGCTGCTGCTTGCCGGTTTCAGTGCGCTGGCGCAGAACGACATCAAGCGCATCCTCGCCTATTCGACGATGAGCCAGATCGGCTACATGTTCCTGGCGCTTGGCGTCGGCGCCTGGAGCGCCGCGCTGTTTCACCTGGCGAGCCACGCCTGTTTCAAGGCGCTGCTCTTCCTCTCGGCGGGTGCC
>CAIUCF010000230.1 GCA_903897565.1 uncultured Rhodospirillales bacterium
CACCTCGTAGCCGTCGATGTCCGGCAGCATGAGGTCGAGAATAATGATGTCATAGTCATAGAGCTTGCCGATCTCGAGCCCGTCCTCGCCGAGATCGGTGGTATCGACGATGAAGCCTTCCGCCTTGAGCGCCAATTCAATTGTCGCGGAGGTGGCGGTATCGTCTTCGACTATCAGCACACGCATGGCCCAGATCCCCCTATTGTCGCTTCGACAGGCGAGGCGCTTGGATGGTCTCGGCTGGACATGAACCCTTCGGGACGTGATCCGATTCTCGGACCCAGGCCCGCGCGCCACCTGCCCAGCGACACGCTATTTGTTAACGATAGCAAATATTCGGCGATGTGTTAACGATTGATTCCAAGGCCTCCCGCCGGATCGCCGAGGCTCCCGTCCCCGGTTCGACGCAGAATCACGCCATGTTCCGCGTGGACGCCCTTGACGCCCCAGTGTCGCTCGCGTAAAAGCCTCGTCTCTTGCCCGCCAGGAATGACCGGCGGGCATAGCCGTTTTTGTAAAGAGAATTGTTATGGCCAGAAAGTGCGAGATCACCGGCAAGGGCGTGCAGGTCGGGAATAACGTCAGCCACGCCAACAACAAGACCAAGCGCCGCTTCCTGCCGAACCTGCAGGAGACCTCGCTGCTCTCCGACACGCTGGGTTTTGCGGTCAAGCTGCGCCTGTCGACCAATGCGATCCGCACGGTCGAGCACAATGGCGGCATCGACGCGTTCCTGACCGGGACCGCGGCGTCGAAGCTGCCGGCCGAGGCTCGCCGCCTCAAGAAGCAGATCGAAAAGGCCGCCGCGGCCAAGGCTCTCAAGGCCGCCGCGTAAAGCCTCGCAACCGCGACTGCGACGAAATAGAAGGCCGGCTCCCCAGGGAGCCGGCCTTTTTCTTTGTGCCGTTTAGAGCAAGATTCAGATTTCAGGTCGACTCGACCAGAAATCATCTCGCTCTAGGGCAGGATCAGGCCGAGCGGCAGGGCATAGACGATGCCGACCTCTTCCTCGCCCGGGTTCTGGCGGGTGAGCCCGGCATTCGAGATGTGGTGGAAGGTGATGCCGAGCCGCGACTTGTCGTCGAAGCGATAATCGAGTTCGGCGCCGGTACGGAACTCGACCCAGGAACCGAGCCGGGTGCCGTTGCCGTGCTGGAAGGCGCCTACCGCCGCGTTCGGCGTCAGCACGATCTTCGGACAGATGGTGATGTCGATACCGAAGCCGCCATAGGCATAGGTCGCGCCCTTGGTCGTCACCGTAGCGCCGAGCATCGGCCGCAGATAATAGAAGGTCTGGGCGAAGCGATATTCGGCGCCGAAGAATGCGGCGGGGTGGTGCCCGTTGATGCCGTCGAACGAGCCGGCCTTGAAGGCGACTTCGGCCGGATCATCGGCCCCGAGCGAAATCGCCTGCGCCCGCGACGCCCCCAGCGACACGGCGAGAAATCCGCCCAATGCGACGGCAATAGTCTTCTTGAAGGGAGTGATCACAGATTATTCCTCTTTTTTTCACCCGAGCCCGCGCCCGGAAACCGTCCGCCGTTCAATCCCCCCGACAGCACGTTTCCGTAAACCCGACCCAAACAGTGATAGTTTATCCTCAACAGGCAATATTCGGCCACCGCGTTGTTTACCACAGGGATTCGCGATGAAGCGGCGAAATTCGGCGGTCGGACCCGGGTTCCGCCCCCAAGGATTGCCCCCGCAGCTTCCCCTCGCGTCACGACGCTTGCAGTTCGCGCCGTTCGAGCTATTATGCGGCGCTTAATTCCATGATATCTGTTGGTTTGACGGTGGGCCTTTCGGCCCACTTTTTCGTTTAGGGGACAAAGTTTGCAGGAACTCGGGGTCATCGACCGGCTGATCCGCCCATCGCTCGATTCGATGGGATTCCGGCTCGTACGCGTCAATTTCGGCGGCGGTGCCCGGCCGACTTTGCAGATCATGGCCGAGCCTGCCGACGGTTCCGCCATGACCGTGCAGCATTGCGCCGATATCTCGCGCACCGTCTCGGCCATCCTCGACGTCGAAGATCCGATCCCGACCGCCTATATGCTCGAAGTGACCTCGCCGGGCATCGACCGCCCGCTGATGACGCGCGACGATTTCCGCCGCTTCGCCGGCTTCGAGGCGAAACTCGAAACCAACCGCCTGATCGACGGACGGCGCCGCTTCAATGGCCTCATCTCCGCGGTCGATGCCGATGACAACATCACCGTCACCGAAGCCGCCGGTCCCGCGATCCTGCCGTTCACCGGGCTGCAGAAGGCCAAGCTGGTGATCACGGATGCGCTGATGGCGGCAGCCGAACAGAATCTCTTCCCGCCGCCGGCGGCATCCTCCGGCGACGAGGCCGCCTTGCCGGCGACCTCCGACACCTAAACTCTTAGACCTCAGGCTGCAGAGAACACGCGATGGACACTTCCCTTTTTGCCCGGCCCGAGCTGCTCCAAGTCGCCGAAACCGTTGCCCGCGACAAGGGCATCGACCGCGACGAGGTGCTGGACGCCATGGAGCAGGCGATCCAGAAGGCCGGCCGCTCGAAATACGGCCAGGAATACGATATCCGCGCCGAGATCGACCGCAAGAACGGCGAAATCCGGCTGATGCGTTTCCGCGAGGTCGCCGATCTCGTCGAGAACGACGCGACCCAGATGAGCCTCGAGGAAGCCCAGCGCCACGACCCCGAGGCCCAGGTCGGCGACTTCATCACCGATCTGCTGCCGCCCATCGATTTTGGCCGCATCGCCGCCCAGACCGCCAAGCAGGTCATCGTCCAGAAGGTCCGCGACGCCGAGCGTCAGCGCCAGTTCCGCGAGTTCAAGGACCGCATCGGCGAAATCGTCAACGGCCTCGTCAAGCGCGTCGAGTTCGGCAATGTCGTGGTCGATCTCGGCCGCGCCGAGGCGATGCTGCGCCGCGACGAGCTGCTGCCGCGCGA
>CAIUCF010000231.1 GCA_903897565.1 uncultured Rhodospirillales bacterium
CGAGAGCGGCTATCGGGAATTGCTGGGTCGCGACCAATCCCACTGACAAGTGATGCCAATACGGCATCACCTGTTGCCGAGATTCTGACTTCCAGCGGTCAACTCTTCCGGGAATCCTGATTCTCCCGCAATCGATTGATCTGGGGGAGGATGACAATGATGCCCGATGCGTCACATTGGCGATCTTCGGCACGTTACGACCATGTCGAGAAGCTGACCGCGTCGGGCCTTGCATGGGAATGGCTTCGCCGAAACGAGACCTACAATCAGGACTTCGAAGCATTGTCCGCGAAGAACGCGGACCGGGCCATGTTGACGGAAAAAATCCGTCAGCGCTGGAGGTTGCGATTTCGCGGCAGATCCGTATCTCGATCAGCCGATGCCTTCAGTCTTCTGGTTACCGCAAGACGACACCAGTGTCGTCGTCTTGACGTCGGCGCCCTCTGCCCTCGTCCAAGCCGATGACAGCCAGCCTTCGCTCCATGGCGGGGCGGAGGAAGTTGACGAGCAAGGCGTCCATTCCATTTTTCAGCTTGGCAATGGCGAGCAGGTTCAGCTGCTCACGACCGGCTCGGCGCCGGTCGCGGCCGTCATACCGCTCGACCTCGAAGGTTTCGACAGGCTTCAAGCCGTTAATCGTCTGCTCGCGGGACTCCATGGCCGCGCCATCCCGCCTGACACCCGGATAACGCCCCAGCAGCGCGCGCGGGCAAAGCGCATGTTGCAAACATTCGACGGCGTTCGCGATGGCGCGACGCAGCTGGACATTGCGCAAACTCTATTCCGAACCGGCGATCTCGACCGCGACGAATGGCAGGCCTCTTCGGCGCGCCATGCGATCAAATCCCTGTTGCGCGATGCCCGCGGCATGATCGCGGGCGGCTATCGACGGTTGCTTCGCCACCATCGCCGGTCCTAGCCTCGTCCATCGCCCTGCCTCCAGTGGGCGATTTTGATACCCCCCAAATTCGCCCTGCAACCCGCCAGTTTCGCTTCGCCATTGTGGCCTTCGTCCGCCGCCGTTCATCGGCAGCCCCAACGAACCCACGAAAGGCCGAACCATGCGACCCGATCTCGCCGTCCTGCCGCCGCGCTTTCTGCGCACCAAGGAAGCCGCCGAATTCCTGAGTCTCTCGGCGCGCACCCTCGAAAAGCACCGCACCTACGGAACAGGGCCTGACTACAAGAAGCTTGGCGGCCGCGTCGTTTATGCCATCGACGACCTGCAAGCCTGGGCCGAACGCGGCGCGGTCACCTCGACCTCCGACCCGCGCGGCCTGGTCCTGCCGGCAAAGCGCCACCCGCTTTCCGCCGTGGCCCAGCCCAGCCGCTACGCACGCTGACCGCGGACGGCTCTTCCAATGGCGGCGCGGCATCTCTCCCCATCAGAGCGCGGACAACTCGACCTGTTCCGAGCGCTGCCCGGTGACTTCGCGCCTCGAGATGCGCAGGATCTCATGGCTTATCCGTTCTTCTCCCTCTCCAAGACCCATCGCGTCGCGCCGATCGATTTCGTCTCCGGCGCCGTGTCAATCCGCGTCGAAGCCGTTCCCGATCACGGCATGGCGACCATTTGGGACGCCGACATCCTGATCTGGGCGGCGAGCCAGATCGTCGAGGCGCGCGACGCAGGGCTTCGCACCTCGCGCCTGATGGTGGCGACGCCCTACGAGATCCTGAAGTTCATCGGCCGCGGCACCAGCTTGCGCGACTATCAGCGCCTGAAGGCGGCGCTTGACCGGCTCCAATCCACGACCGTCTCCACGTCCATTCGCCAACCCACCGAAGGGCGGCGTCATCGCTTCTCCTGGATCAACGAATGGAAGGAGCGCACCGACAGCCAAGGCAAGCCAGACGGCATCGAGTTGATCGTGCCCGACTGGTTCTACAGCTGCGTGCTCGACAACGCGCTCGTGCTCACCATCGACCGGGCTTATTTCGACCTGACCGGCGGGCTCGATCGCTGGCTCTACCGGATCGTTCGCAAGCATGGTGGCCGCCAGCGCAATGGCTGGCGTTTTGACTTCC
>CAIUCF010000232.1 GCA_903897565.1 uncultured Rhodospirillales bacterium
GCCGTAACGCGCTGCCGTATCGGCCCAGCGCTGCAGTGTCGACTTCAGCATCCGCGCGACCTGTCGCAACCGCTCATCCGCCGCCGCGCGCCCGACATACTCGTTATAGGCCTGGAAATTATCGATATCGATCAACGCCAGCGACAGCGACATGCCGTGTCGCATCGCTCGATACCATTCGCGGCTGAACGTATCTTCGAAGCAGCGCCGATTGCCGATCCCTGTCACGGCATCGACCAGAGATTGGTGATAGAGCAGATCGCGTGTGCGTTTCAGCGCCAGATGGTTGTTAATTCTGAGTGCGAGGGCGGCGGGCCGAATCGGCTTGGCGATGAAGTCGATCGCACCGAGCTCCAGCCCCCGGATCTCGTTGTCACCCTCATCGAACGCCGTCAGAAAAATTATGGGAATATCTTCGGTCTGTGGATCGGTCTTCAACTGTTGACACAACTCGAATCCGTCGAGCTCCGAAAGCCGGGTCTCCAGGACGACGAGGTCCGGCGCGTGTGCCAGCGCCAGTTCCATGGCATGCGACGCATTTTTTGCCTGGAGGATCGTATAATTATGTCCGAGCTTGCCTTCGATCGCCGCGATCACCATCTCTTCATCGTCGACGACAAGGATCGATTGTCGACCATCGGCGAGAACACTGTCTTTGCTCTTGGTGTCGGGACGAGGCGACAGCATATCCCGGGAATGCTCCGATCATAATGGGCGCGTCAGATCTTGGCGATCAGCGACGTCTATCGTTATGAGACTATATTTCTCGCTGTTTTTAAAGCGTTTACCGGATGAAATACGACGAAACGATGATTTGAATCCTGCCCGGCCGCAACTCCCCGGGCGGGACGAGATTTCTTCAACCCGCGCACCATTCCCAGAACGCAGATGCCACGCGCATCGTCGAGTCGGTGTTTGGACTTCGCCGCTATTCCGAAAGATCATTGATGTCCACGCCCGCGCGTATCCTGGCCACGGCCACCGCGACCCCGCCATTCCTGCTCGCGCAAAATGAAGTGACAGCGCGTGTCGAACGGCTGTTCGGCGGTGCGACGGCAGAGCTGACGCGGCTGCTGCCGGTGTTCACGAACAGCACGATCGAGACCCGCTATTCCTGCGTCCCCCTCGATTGGTACGATTCGCCTCATGATTGGCCGGAACGAAATCGAATCTACCTGACCTCGGCGCTCGATCTTCTCGAAGGCGCCACGAGAGACGTCCTCGCGAAAGCGGGGCTGACGGCCGACGCCATCGATACCATCGTCGTCGTCTCGACGACGGGCATCGCGACGCCGAGCCTGGACGCCCTGCTGATGGATCGCATGGGTCTGAAGCCTACCATCCAGCGCTTGCCGATCTTCGGCCTCGGCTGCGCCGGCGGTGTTATCGGCCTCGCCCGCGCCGCGACCATGGCGCAATCGCGCCCGGGCAGCATCGTCCTCTTTCTGGTCGTCGAGCTCTGTGCCCTGTCGTTTCGCAAGAACGATCTGTCGAAAAGCAACATCGTCGCCACAGCACTGTTCGGCGACGGCGCCGCCGCCGTGTTGCTCTCGACGACTGGGCCGGGACCTGCCGTGGGTCCTTCCGGAGAGCACACCTTCCCCGGCAGCCTCGGCGTCATGGGCTGGGACGTCATGGCCGACGGTATGCGTGCGATCTTCTCTCGCGACATTCCCTCGCTGGTGACTCGTGAGTTGCGCGACGTCGCGGAGAGTTTTCTCGGCCGCCATGAATTGGGCCTCGACGATATCGACCGCTATGTCTGCCATCCGGGCGGTGCCAAGGTCCTCGACGCCCTGGCCCGTGCCTATCGTTGCGAAGCATCGGCATTGGACCATGCACGGGGCGTCTTGCGGGACTATGGCAACATGTCGGCGGCGACCGTAATCTTCGTCCTCGACCGTATGCTCGATGACGGCACATCCTGGGACCGCGCCCTGATGAGCACGCTGGGGCCGGGGTTCAGCACCGGGTTCCTGGTATTGGAAGCGGCATGAGCGCGCTCTACCTGATCGTCGGCCTGATCGCCTGCCAGCGGCTCGCCGAACTCGCCTATGCGCGACGCAACGA
>CAIUCF010000233.1 GCA_903897565.1 uncultured Rhodospirillales bacterium
GTGTCGCCGCGGTGGTCTCAGGCCTGCCGCTGCTGTTATTCCCGGCCGATCTCCTGGAGCGCATCGTCCACGGCTGCTTCGAGGTGCTGGGGCCGACCTCGCCGCTGATCCAGTTCACCTACGGCCACGCCTCGCCGCTCCCGGCCGAGAGTTTCGCCCTCTCCGCCCGCCGCGGCCTCAAGGTCTGGCTCAATTTCCCACCCGCCACGGTGTGGATCTATCGGCGGACTGCGGTGTGAACGGCGGCGTCGGCTAAACCGCGTAGGGCGGAAAAGTCATCTACCGAAATATTCGCTCTGCGGTAACAGAGCGGGGCCCACCTTTCAGACCTTGTCCGCATCGACGCAAGGCAATCGCACGATCATCTCTAGCCCGCCTTCGGCCCGATTCACCGCCTCGACGGTGCCGCGCATGATCTGGACGTGGTGGCGGACGAGCCAGAGGCCGATGCCGTAATGCGACGGTCCGCTGCCGCCGAGATCGGCGCCGGGGCGGTAGGAGAAATAGCGGTCGAAGATCTTCGTCAGCATCGTCGGCGCGACGCCGGGGCCGGAATCGGTCACGGTGAGCACCGCATCCGCGCCGTCGCGGCGCAGGGCCAGGGTGACCTTGCTGCCCGCCGGTGCGAAGCCGAGCGCGTTGTCGACGAGGTTTTCGAGGATGACTTCGATCAGGTCCTCCTCGCCCTGGATGCTGATGCCGGGCGCGATGATCACGTCGACCGCGGCGGCTCGGTCGCCGAGCATCATGGCGTATTCGTCGGCGAACGCGGCGACGAGCGCGGAGAGGTCGACGCCGTGGCGGCTCGGGTCGAGCAGTTCCGCGGTGACGATGTCGAGGCGCCGCGCCGATTGCACCAGGCCGTCGAGGCGGTCGAGCGAGGCCGAGATCGCGCTCTGCACAGCGCTGAGCCGCGCCGGGTCATCGGCGGCGGTCGACAAGGGTTCGATACTCTGGCGAATCACCGCCAGCGGCCCTTTCAGCGCATGCGCATTGTCCTCGGCCGCCTGCTTCAGCAGGGCCGAGGTGCCGCGCAGGCGATCGACCATCTGGTCGAAATCCCGCGCGATATGAAGAAATTCCGGCACCTCGACTGAATCGGCGAACTGGCCGCCGCCCTCGACCGCCTGGGCGGCTTCGCGCAGCCGTCGCAAGCCGCTGCTGACGAGGATGAAGATCGAGATCGCGACCACCGCCATGCCGAGATAGACGGCCAGCGCCAGCCGCATCACCGGCCGCTCCCAATAGGCCTGCTCGTCGACGATCGAGAACGCGCCATGGGCATTGGCCGCAATCACGATTGCCCAGCAGCCGCTGGCGGTCTGCACCGGCGACACCGAGGTCAGAATCTCCGCGCCCTGCGCCGGCACTGCCACGCGCTCGCTCAGCGGCACGTTGCCGTCGCAGCTGCGCGCCAGGTGATCGAGAATGCCGAGCGCGACCAGCCGGCCACGCTCGGTTTCGAGTTGGGACGGCGGAATGACCGGCACGCCGGCAAGGAAATAGAAGCCACCGCCGCCGCCGACGCTCGCCGGCTTGAACAGCAGTTCGACACTGCGTTGCGGCGCGGCGAAGCGGGCCAGGAGGGCCTGCAACTGGTCGAAGCGCTCCGGCGTTAGGCCCTCCAGTTCCGGCTTGAGCGCAGTGCTGATCAGCAGCCCGTTATCGCGGACGACATCGACGGCGAGCCGGCTGCGATCGCGATCCACGGCGCTGAACACCGCATAGAGCAGGATGGGTAGGATCAGGAACAGCGTGATCAACACGTTCATCTGCAGCCGCAGGGAGCGCAGCGACTGCGGCAGGCCGACGCGCCCCGAACTGGTCTCAGTCATCGCGGCGCCAGCGGTAGCCGAAGCCGGCGTAATTCTCGAGCGCGTCGAAGCCCGGATCGATCTCCATGAATTTCTTGCGGATGCGCTTGATCATCGCCCGGACATTGGCGCGATAGCCCTCCTCGCCCTGGCCGGCGACGAAGCCTTCCCCGCGCGCCAGATCGTAGAGTTCGCGATAGGAGAGATCGTCGCCCGCCCTGCCCGCCAGCGCCCAGACGATCTGGAACTCGCCGAGGCTGAGCGCGACTTCCTTGCCCTTCCATAGCGCCCGCTTGATCTCCACCCGCAGCGCCAGATCGCCGCGCTGCAACGCTGCCTCGGCCGTAGTATCGACAGCGACACCCCCTGCCCGTGCGCCGCCGAGGATCAGGTCCAGCCGTTTGAGGATGATCGACAGGCTCCGCGTCTTGTCGACGAAATCCACCGCGCCGCGCTCCAACGCGAGTTCTTCGTAGACCGGCTGCGACAGCGACGTCAGCAGCATGACCGGCGTGGTCACCCCGGCGTCGCGCAGCTTGGCCAGCAATTCGATGCCGTTCATCCCCGGCATATTCCAGTCGAGGATGAAGGCGTCGGGCTGCGGCCCGAGCCGGCAGGCGGCGAGCGCGACTTCCGGGTCATGGAACGGCGCGACCTCGTAACCCTCGGCCTCGAGATTGACGGCGAGCGCCGACAGGAACGAGGTATCGTCGTCGACGAGGACGACCCGCGCGGCGGTGGCGGCGCGCGCGCCGCCGGATTCAGGATCGTTTGGCATGGGCGATGATCTGCCGGATGCAATGTTGCGCCTGCTTTTCCGAGCCGTCGGTTCCCGTGATGCTCTGGCTCAAAGCGTCATACTCGTTATCGGTAACGTCGAGGAAGAAGGTCAGCGCCAAACTGCACCTGACCACGCGATAGGTCCAGATCTGGCTGGGGCCGACATTGACCTGGGTATCCGGCACGCCGAGGAGCGATGTCGTCTTCGCCTCCGACAAGCCGATGAGGACGACCGGCGCCGTCGCTACACGTGGTTTATGCGCGCGTTTGGGCTTCGGCTTGGGCTTGGCGACCGGTGGCGGTGCCACCGCGACCACCACCGGTGGCGCCGGCTTCGGCTTGGCGGCGCCGGCGCATCCGAGCAGCGGCAAGACCAGGAACACGATCGGCCATAGCGCGGCGACGCCACGACGTTGGCACGACCGTGACATTGTTGTGACCGAACCCATCACGTTTTCCGCGCAGTGTGACAAGTTTTAGCCATGTATTGTCGAACAATATCCAACCGCATACCTTCCATTTCATGCATCGCTATCAGATGCGTCAGATCAATGGAAGTAGAGAACATGAAGAATTTTTCTCTTGTGCTTGTCGTACTCACTTTGACGAGTTGCGCCAACATGACCCACCAGCAGCAGCGCGCCCTCAGTGGCGGTGCGATCGGCGCGGCGGCCGGCGTCGCCCTGACGGCGGCAACCGGCGGCGGCAATTTGCTCCTCGGCGGTCTGCTCGGCGGTGCCGGCGGCGCGACGATCGGCGCCGTCACCCACTAACCCGCAGTCTCTGAACTCAAAACAGGCAAAGGTGGTTACCATGCCCGATCTTAATCGCAATTCGCGGACCGCGTCACGCTTCGGTTTCGTTTTGGCGCTCGCCCTACTGTTCGGCACTGCCACCGCGGCACACGCCGATGACGACGACTGGCACGGCCACGACCATTGGGACCACGGCGAACACCGCGGCTGGGAGCATCACCATCATCATCACAACGGCTATTACGTCGAGCCCGGCTATGTCTACGCCGAGCCCGAGCCCGTCTATGTCGAACCCCGCCCGGTCTACGTCGCCCCGCGGCCGGTCTACGCCGTGCCGCCCTCGCTCAACATCGTGATCCCGCTCCACTAGAACCGGGCGCCGCGCCTAGTCGCCGAAGCTGATGCCGAGGCCGCGGGCCATGGCGACCAGGCTGCCCTTGGGGTCGACGAGCCGCGGCTCGCCGGCGACGTCATCGAGCGGGACATCGACGACCTCGCCCTTCTGCCATGCGACCATGCGGTCGCGAGCATGGCGGGCGAGGAGATCGACGGCGGCAACACCAAGTGACGACGCGATCAGGCGATCGGCGGCGTTGGGCCGGTCGCCGCGCTGCAGGTGGCCCAGTACGGTCGCGCGGGCAACCCTGCCGGTGAGTTGGCTCAAGCGTTCGGCGATATAGCCCGAGATGCCGCCGAAATGGGGCTTCTCGCCGACCATGCCGTCGGTCACGAGCCGGCCGTCCTCGCGGCGCACCGCTTCGGCGACCACGACCAGCGCCCAGTCGCGCTCCTCGCGCTCGCATCGCGCCTGAATCGCGGCGGCAACGCGCTCGAGACTGACCGGAATTTCCGGAATCAGGATGGCATCAGCGCCGCCGGCGATCCCCGTCGCCAGCGCAATATGGCCGGCCTCGCGTCCCATGACCTCCAGGATCATGATCCGTTTCTGGCTCATCGCACCCGACCGCAGGCTGTCGCAGGCGCTGGTGGCGACCGAGACCGCGGATTCGAAGCCGATCGCCCGGTCGGTCGCCTGGACGTCGTTATCGACAGTCTTCGGAATCGCGATGAACGGCAGATCGGCGCGCTTCATCAACCGGTGCAGGATGCGCAGCGAGCCGTCGCCGCCGATCGCGATCAGCCCATCGAGCCCGAGCAGGGTCAGCCCTTCCAGCACCTCGTCGGAGCGATCGATCACGCTGCCATCGGGCTGCGGCCAGGCAAAGGGGTTGCCGGTATTGACCGTGCCCAGCATCGTGCCGCCCATCTGCAGCATCTGGCCGTCCATCGCCCTGGGCCCAAGGCTGAAGGCGTTGACCGGACGTTCCATCAGCCCCTGCGTGGCGTAGCGGATGCCCTTGACCGACCAGCCATAGCCCATCACCGCACGGGTCACCACCGCCCGGATCGCGGCGTTCAGCCCCGCGCAGTCGCCACCGCTGGTGAGCACCCCGATCGTTCTAGACATGCTGCCCTCCGTTGATGTGGACTTCGGTGCCGGTGACGTAGGACGCGCCCTCGGTGCA
>CAIUCF010000234.1 GCA_903897565.1 uncultured Rhodospirillales bacterium
ATGAACGTACAGGGTACCCGCTCGAACATCGGCGGCCGAGGTGATGTCGCGCACCGTGATCGCATCGACCCCGCGCTCGACGAAGAGCCTGAGCGCGACCTGCCGCAATCTTTCCCGCGTTGCCATTCCGTCGCGCATATCGAACCATAAATGAATGAACGATCATTCATTTATGGCATCTTGCGCAAATGATAGCAAGCGCAATCTGCGGCCTCGCAGAGCCGCTCCCGGCGATGGGCAGCCAGACCCTCGCTTAATTGCATTTTAATGCCGGCGACATAGCCTGCGATTGATGACGCCGCCGTTCCGAGGGCGGGTCGAAGCCGGCGCGCCGTGGCGGAACGGCGTTGGGAAAGTGGCGATGCCCGAGACCATCCATCCGTCGAACGACGGCGCTCCCGCGGCAGATGCCTTGCCGAAGCCTGTCGCGGACAGCCTTAGCAGGCGGTCGCGGCTCTGGGCTACCTTGTCGGGGATGGGCGACGCCGTGCTGATCTCGGATCAAGCCGGCGGGTATATCGAATTCAACGAGGCGTTCAGCCGGTTCCACAAGTTTTCGAGCACGGAGGAGTGCGCCAAGACCATCCCGGAATTCGACGCGCTCGTCGAGGTGTGCACGCCGGACGGCGCGGTGGTGCCGGTGACTGAATGGCCGATCGGCCGCGCACTCCGCGGTGAGATCGGCACCCAGGTCGAGTTCCGGTTGCGGCGCCGCGATACCGACGCGTGCTGGATCGGGAGCTACAACTTCTCCCCGATCTTCGATGAGACGAACGCGATCATCGGCTGTTTCGTAACGACGCGGGACGTCACTGCCCAGAAGGCGGCCCTCGAGGAACTGCAGCGCAGCGAGCAGAAATTCCGGCAGTTCTACGACATCGTGCCGCTCGGGATCGTGTTGACCCGCTTCAGCGACGGCCGCTACGTCGATTTCAACGACGCGTTTCGGAAGATCACAGGGTACGACCGGGAGGAGCTTCTCAATCTCGACGTCTGGGTTCTCACCCCGCCGGAGCATCACCATCGCGAACGCCTCGAGATGGAAAGGGTTCGCAGCAACGGACAGTTCGGCCCCTACGAGAAGGATTATGTCCGCAAGGACGGCGGACGCGTCCACTTGAACCTGAACGGCGCCCTGATCAGGGGCGGCGACGGCCAGGCTTATATCTGGTCCGTGGTCGAGGATGTCACCGAGCGCAAGCGTCTGAACGAAGCCTTGAGCTATTATGCCGCGATCATCGAATCCTCCACCGACGCCATCATCGGCAAGGATCTGGGCGGCTTCGTCACGACCTGGAACCCGGCGGCCCGGGACATGTTCGGCTACAGCGCCGCCGAGGCGATCGGGCGGCACATTTCGCTGTTGTTCCCCCCCGATCGCTTGGCCGAAGAGAACTTCATCCTGGAGCGAATCCAGCATGGCGGCAGGGTCGAGCAGTTCCGGACGGTGCGAAAGCGGAAGAACGGCCAGTCATTCCCGGTCATGCTGACGGTATCGCCGATCCGTGACGCGCGCGGCGCGATCGTCGGTGCCTCGAAAATCGTGAGAGATATGACGCAGCAGAATCTGGTGGAGGCCCAGCTGCAGCAGTCACAGAAGATGGAAGCCATCGGCAACATGACCGGCGGCCTCGCCCATGACTTCAACAATCTCCTCGCGATCATCACCGGTAATCTGGAATTGCTCGAGGATCGGATCGCGGTCGGAGATGGCGATCGGGAGATCCTCGATGACGTGCTCGAGGCGGCGTCCCGCGGGGCCGAACTCACCAGGGGATTGCTCGCCTTCGCAAGACGCCAGCCCCTTCAGGTCAAGACCTTCGATGTCGGCGGCCAGGTCGACGATACGGTGAAGCTGCTGCGCCGCCTGCTGGGAGATCATATCGAAATCTCGGTGCGGCACGAATTCGGCGTCTGCGCCGTGACGGCGGACCCGGTATTGCTTTCGACGGCGCTTACCAACCTCGCGACCAACGCCCGCGACGCGATGCCCGGCGGCGGCAAGCTGACGATCGAGACCTACCGCCGACGGATCGACGAGCAGGACCGCATGGTCGACTTCGACATCCCACCGGGTGACTATGCGGTGATCTCAGTCAGCGATACCGGCGCTGGGATCGCGCCCGAGGTGATCGGCCATATCTTCGAGCCGTTCTACACCTCCAAGGGCAGGGACGAGGGGACCGGGCTGGGCCTCAGTATGGTGTTCGGCTTCATGAAACAGTCGGGCGGACACATCCACGTCTATAGCGAGCCGGGAGAAGGGGCGACCTTCCGGCTCTACCTCCCGTGTGATGCAAGCGCGGCGATCTCCGAGCCCGAGCCGGGGCGGACCGACGACCTCGGCGGCCGTGGCGAACGCCTCCTCGTCGTCGAAGACAATGCCGCGCTGCGCCGGATCGTGCAGCGTCAATTGCGGGAACGCGGCTACGTCGTGATCGAGGCGGCCAACGGCGTCGAGGCCCTGGAAATACTGGCCGCGTCGGATGTCGATCTCGTGCTGTCGGATGTCGTGATGCCCGGCGGCATCGATGGTTACGAACTCGCCCGACGGGTGAAGGCGCAGTGGCCGCGAATCAGGATCGTCCTCACCAGCGGCTTTCCCGAGCGCTCCTCCGCCCCGCAGAACAACGAAGACGACATCCCTCTGCTGACAAAACCCTACCGGCAAAGCGATCTCGCCCGCCTGCTGCGACGAGCGCTCGACGCCCCGGCGGCGAACCCCAGCGCTTAATCTCCGGCCTCGAGACCGATCCACGCCCAGAGTTCACGCCGGCCTTCTCCGTCGACACGGCATCCGCCGACGCCTCCACCGCAGGGCCGTAACAAATCTGATGTAAATAGGTATTCGAGGGGTCATATTGACCGTCTGCACAACAGGGACCCGTGATGACAAGATCCTCCTTCGATAGAGAATTGCAGCACTTGACGCGGCTCGTCAGCGAAATGGGCGGTATCGCCGAGGCGCAGGCATCGCAGTCGATCACCGCGCTCGAAACCAAGGATCATGATGTCGCGGCCCGAGTGGTCACGATGGACGCACAGGTCGACTCGATCGAGCGGGCGATCGACCAGGCGGTCTTCCGACTCATGGCGCTGCAGCAGCCTCTGGCGGGCGATCTGCGCGAGATGCTGGTGCTGGTGCAGGTGGCGTCCTCGATCGAACGCGTGGCCGATCACGCCAAGAACATCGCCAAGCGCATCATCAAGATCCCGCAAGATCGCCGCATCTTGCCGCTCGGCGGCTGGAAGGAGCTCGGCACCCTGGCCTTGACTTCGTTCCACGACGCGCTCGACGCGCTGATCCAGCGCGACGTCGACAAGGCATTGCGGGTATGGCGCAATGACGGCGCGATCGACCTGCTGTGCGACGCCATCTCGGACCAGATCCTCGGCGAGGTCGAACATGATTCGACCTTGGTTCGCAACGCCGCCCATCTGCTGTTCGCGGCCAAGAACTACGAACGGATCGGCGATCAGGCGACCAACATCGCAGAGCGCGTCGTGTTCTTGGTGCAAGGCACCTTCCCCGACCTGATCCGCCCGAAGGGCGGCGACCTCGCGCCGGAGGTCTGACGCTCCTCGGGACGATCGGGCTTACTGCGCCCGCGGGAGGCGTCGCGGCTCACCGGAGGACTTGCAAAATCAAAATGTTCATGGTATGTTCTTTTCCGTTCAGCCGATGGATTAGCACCCATGAACGCATTCGAGACGATGTATCGCCTTGCCCGAAGCGAGGCAGATTTCTCCTGGCCGCGACTTGACGGATCGGGTGTATCCCACGGCATCGGCACACCACTCCTAAATCGACGCGGTGTCGGATCCGCGATCCGGTGGCAGCCACGCGCCGAGCGTGAGCTCGCCGCCCTCTTCTCCGCCGGATATGACGAACCCCTGGTCGACGCGACCGGGTGGCATCGTAGCCTCGCAGTGGTTGCGAAGGCTCTGAATGACGGCGATGTCGGTCTTGCCCTGACCGCCCTCGTCCTCTGCAGGATCCCTCCGCTGCCGTCCGAAGGCCATGCCCACGCAATGGCGCTCGCGGAAGCGCTGATGAAATATAATCGGCTCGAGCCGCGGATCCCCAGTCCTGATAAGGGCGCGGGCGAATGGACGGCCGGAAGCGATACCGGCATCTTCGATCCGACCGGCTTCGACTCCGAGATGAGCCGGATACTCTGGCCAATTCTGCGAGACACCATCGAGCGCTCCGGCCCCAGCCTCGAACTCGCGAAAAACGTCTTGGAAGAGGTCGCTGGCAATGTCTCGGAGGGCGAATTGGCCAGCGACATCATCGCGTTCATGCGGCCACCCAAGACCCTGTACGAACTCAGACCGAAAGGTCCGTTTACGGGCTTCCCGACATGGCGACAGCTCAAGAATTATATCGGCGACCCGCCGCCGGGCTACGAATGGCATCATGTCGTCGAGCGGAGCGTCGCCGATGAGCACCCTGAGGACCCATATATCAGCTATCGGATCGAGAACACGCGGAACATCGTGCTGATCCCGAAACTCCGCCATTTGATGATCACGGCCGACATGAACACGGAGGGGGTACGAGGCATGGTTCACCTCCATGACCTGGACGAACAGTTCAGGATCGGCGAAGACCTACTGCGAAAATGGGGTGCACTGGAATGAGCACAAGGACTCTTCAGGCAAAGGCGACACCGGTGCTGATCGATACCTTGATCAGCTTGTGCGAAGAACACGAAATGGCCGACATGACACGGCGCGGTCAGGCGCTCTGGAAACAGATGACGGCGATTGTCGCCGAGTTGGTACGCCGGGACGATGGCGGTGCCGCGGCCGCCCTCATGGCGGACCCGCGCCCCGTCATCCGCTACTACAGCGCCCAGCTCGCCGCGGATATCGACCCGAGAAAGATGCGGAAGACACTCGTCGAGCTCGCGGAGGGGGATTACGACAAGTGGCTCAAGGACAAAGCGGCGAGGGGCCTGGCTCTGCGATTCCGCGATTATTACGAAAAAGTGTTTGCCGACTCGATTCGCTCCTGCCGAGAAGAGGAGGCGCGCGACCCCGATTTCGCCGCCTATATGGAAAGTCTGAGGGAGACCTCGCGTCGGTTGAACCTCGGCGGCTTCAAGCGCTACGAACATGTGCTCACCGATCCCGATCCGGACCCGAAATAAGATCCGAAGGCGTGATCGTCGCGGAGCATTGAGATGAAAGACAACCCGATGCAAGACCAGGACAAGCGGGAACTGGTCCTGCTCGACCAGATCCGAACTCTCGACAAACAACGCCTCGTCAAACGCTTGGGCGCCGTCTCGGATGCGGTACTAGCGGCAACACTGGAG
>CAIUCF010000235.1 GCA_903897565.1 uncultured Rhodospirillales bacterium
AGCGGCGTCACCCGTGCGATGCCGTCGGGGCCGACGACGCGGGTCGCCCGCATGTAATCCTGGCGAATGCCGTTGGCAGCCAGGGCCACGGCCGTCACCGCGCTCTCGGTCTCGTCGGTGGGCTCCAATATTCCCGCAAGGCGTTCGATGGCCGGGCGCAGGAAGACCAACCCGGTCATCAGGGCGGAGACCGGGTTGCCGGGGAGGCCGAGGACCGGGACATCACCGACCGCGCCGAACAGCAGCGGCTTGCCCGGGCGCATCGCAATCTTCCAGAAATCGAGCCGCGTGCCCGCCTGGCCGAGCAGGATGCGGACCAGGTCGTGATCGCCCTCCGAGGCGCCGCCGATCGTGACCAGCAGATCGCAGCCGCGGGCGCTCTTGAATGCGGCGAGCACCGCGTCGGCATCGTCGGCCACGATGGGCAGGAGAACGGGCTCGCCGCCCGCCGCTCGTACCAGCGCCGCCAGAGCCGGACCATTGGCGCCGATGATCTGGTCCCGACCCACGGGTTCGCCGGGGAGCACGACCTCGTCGCCGGTGCCGAGGATCGCGATCCGCGGACGGCGATGAACGGCGATCCAGGGATGGTTGAGGGCTCCGGCAAGTCCGATGTCGCGCGCCGAGAGTCGATGGCCGCCCTGCAAGCCGCGATCGCCCGTTGCGAAGTCGATACCGGCGCCACGGATATTGGCACCTGGGGAGACCCGCTCGCCGATCGTGATCTGGTCACCCACAGCGATGACGTTTTCCTGGATAACGACCGTATCCGCCCCCGCGGGAACCGGCGCGCCGGTAAAGATCCGGACCGTTTCGCCGGCGCCGACAGATCCCGTGAAACCGGCACCGGCCTGGCTGCGGCCGATACACTGCAGTGTTGCCGGGAGGGTCTCGAGATCCGCCGTGCGCAGGGCGTAGCCATCCATGGCCGAGACGGCGAAGGGCGGCTGGGTCCGCCGCGCCGCCAGATCGCCGGCGAGGACGCGGCCCCAGGCCTGGTCGAGCGCGACCATTTCGGTCGCCACCGGGTGCAGGGCGTCGAGAATCCGTTGTCGTGCTTCCGCGACCGCAATCATGTCGGAGCGTCCCAGGCCCCGGACTTGCCGCCCGATTTGTGCAGCAGGCGAATACCGGTGATTTCCATGCCGCGATCGGCCGCCTTGCACATATCGTAGATGGTGAGCGCGGCGACCGAGACGGCGGTGAGCGCTTCCATCTCGACGCCGGTGCGGCCGGTCAGCCGTGCCGTGGCTTCGATGGTGACCGCGGCCGGATCGGTTTCGAAGGCGAATTCCAGGGCGACGGAGGACAAGGCGAGCGGGTGGCAGAGCGGGATCAGGGTAGCCGTCTGCTTGGCGGCCATGATGCCGGCCAGCCGCGCGGTCGCGATGACGTCGCCCTTGGTCACGGCGTTCGCCTGGATCAGGGCCAGGGTCGCGGGCAGCATCCGGACTGTTCCGGTCGCCACCGCGACCCGTTGCGTCTCCGGCTTCGCGCCGATATCGACCATCGCGGCGCGGCCGGTCTCGTCGATATGGGAAAGCCGGGTCACGCCGCCCCGAACAGCAGGTTCCTGGCGGCAGCCTCGATATCGGGCTGACGCAGCAGGGATTCGCCGACGAGGAAACTGCGCGCGCCGACCTCCGCCATGCGGACGAGGTCGTGGTGGCTCTTGAGGCCGCTCTCGCAGACCAGCACGCGATCGGCGGGAACATGACGCGACAGCTCGACGGTGGTGTCGAGATCGGTGACCAGGGTCTTGAGATTGCGATTGTTGATGCCGAGCAACGGGCTCTTCAGCCTTAGGGCGCGATCCAGTTCGTCCCGGTCGTGGACCTCGATCAGGACGTCGAGGCCGTATTCTATGGCCGTCGCCTCGATCTCGGCGGCTTCGGCGTCGTCGAGCGCGGCCATGATGATCAGGATGCAATCGGCGCCGATCGCACGGGCCTCCACTACCTGATACGGGTCGACCATGAAATCCTTGCGCAGGGCGGGCAGGCTGCAGGCCGCCCGGGCCGCTTGAAGATGCGCGATCATGCCCTGGAAATATGGCTCGTCGGTCAGCACCGAGAGGCAGGCGGCGCCGGCGCGTTCATAGGCCTCGGCGATCGCCGGCGGATCGAAGACCGGACGGATCATGCCGCCGCTCGGCGAGGCCCGCTTGATCTCGGCGATCAGCGCGAAGCGGCCGGCCCGATGCTGGCGAGCGAGGGCCGCGGCGAAGCCACGGACCGGCGCCGCGGCGCGGGCGGCCGCAATGACCTGATTGATCGGTGCGACACGCTTGGCGGCTGCAACGTCGATCCGCTTGCGATCGCAGATTTCCGCGAGGATATCGGTCATGGGACCTCGTTGGTGATGGCGATGAGCCGGTCGAGGACGAGGGTCGCGCGGCCGCCATCGATGGCCTCGGCGGCCAGGGTGACGCCGTCGCTCAGGCTCGCTGCCTTTCCGGCCACTTTTAACGCCGCCGCAGCGTTGAGCAAGACGATATCGCGGATCGGCCCCGTCGCCCCGGCGAACAGATCGCGCATCATCCGGGCGTTGTCATGGGAGTCGCCGCCCGCCAGTGCCGATGCCGGCACCCGGACAAAGCCGAGATCGCGGGCATCGAGCGTGAAGCTGGCGACGCGATCACCCTCGAGCGTCGCAACCTCGTTGATGCCGGTGGTGGTCAGCTCGTCCATGCCGTCGCCATGGACGACCCACGCGGACTCCGCGCCTAGGCGCTGGAGTACCTGGGCGAGCGGCAGAACCCATTGCGGGGCGTAGACGCCCATCAGCTGGCGCTTGACCCCGGCAGGGTTGGACAGAGGGCCCAGCAGGTTGAAGATGGTGCGCGTCGCCAGTTCGACCCTGACGCCGGCGACATGGCGGGTGGCCGCGTGGTGGAGCGGCGCCATCATGAAACCGAGACCGACCTCACGGATCGCCCGGCTCACGAGGTCTGGCCCGGCGTCGATATTGACACCGAGCGCCGTCAACACATCGGCAGACCCGGCGCGTGAGCTCAGCTTGCGATTGCCGTGCTTGGCCACCGGAACGCCGCAGGCGGCGACCACGAAGGCCGCGGCCGTCGAGATGTTGAAGCTGCCCGAGGCATCCCCGCCGGTGCCACAGGTATCGATCGCGTCGGCGGGCGCGGAGACCTTGAGCGCATTGGCGCGCATGACCCGGGCGGCGCCGGTGATCTCGGCGACTGTCTCGCCGCGCACCCGCATGCCGATCAGAAACCCGCCGATCTGCGCCTGGGTCGCGTCGCCGGACATGATCGCCCGAAATGCCGCCTCGGCGTCGTCTTCTCCGAGATCCTGGCCGTTGGCGATCGTGCCGAGCCAATGCGTGAACGGCAGCGTCCCGGTCATGAGCGCGTGGCGAGCGTCAGGAAATTCCGGAGCAGCGGCTTGCCGGCCTCGGAGGCGATGCTCTCAGGATGGAACTGCACGCCATGGATCGGCAAGCTCTTGTGACGCAGGCCCATCACCAGACCATCCTCGGTCCAGGCGTTGATGGCGAGCTCGTCAGGGAAGGTTTCGCGCTCCACGATCAACGAGTGATAACGCGTCGCGATGAACGGGTTATCGAGCCCGGCGAACACGCCGGTACCGTCATGATGCATCGCGCTCAGCTTGCCGTGCATCGGCACCGGGGCGCGGATGACCTTGCCGCCGAAGGCCTCGCCGATCGCCTGGTGCCCGAGGCAGACGCCGAGGATCGGCAGGCTGCCTGCGGCCCTCACGATCGGCACGGTGATGCCGGATTCGGTCGGGGTGCCGGGGCCGGGCGACAGGATGATGCCCTGCGGCTCGAGTGCTAGGGCTTCGGCGACCGTCAGGGCGTCGTTGCGCTTGACGACAACTTCGGCGCCGAGCTCCGACAGGTAATGCCAGAGATTATAGGTGAAGCTGTCGTAGTTATCGATGAGGAGAAACATGGCCTCGGCTGACGCTGCCCAACGGGATGTTTCATATAGCAGTCCCGGGGGAGCGGGTGGAAGTATGCAGTCGGTTGCGCCGTCGGATGGCTGCCCTCTGGAGCAGGCAGACGTCGTGTTCTGTCCGCCGAGTTAGCCCAAACGACAAGTGTGATACAGAAAATACCCGCCGACGCTGGACGCGTGTCGCACAGTCAAATCTCCAGACGTCCGATCGAAATCATAGAATCCACCATCGGCAGGATCGTACCAATCGATCGAAGTTGCAGTAATCGTTGCCGGATTCCTGTCGACACGCGCGTGATCGTAGTCAACGGCGGCATTCCAATGGAATCCTGAAGCCCGGTTGACGCAGGCGAGCGGTACTGTTTTGGCGAGTACGTGATCACAATATACAAATGATGAAATCACAATAATGACGTATGGCGCCGTCCGAAGCCGAGTCGATATCCATCTAAAAACCATGATAAACGCGTCCCTGAGATTGCCTAACCGAGTCCCCTATCCAAACAGTCGCGAATTTTTACTGAACATTAAATAAAATTCTTACCAGGAAAAACGCAAACCGGCGGGACCGATCGATATCAGCCCATATCAACTGGATTCCATCTATCATGACACTGTTAATTATCGAGTCTTGTCTGGATATATTGGTCAACATTTATCCATTTTAGGCCGAGATTCCGCCTAATTTGGTGTCAGATTATGCCGAGACATATAAAAATCGCCCTGTTTTGGTAACTGGATATGCTGTTATTACTGGCACACTTGTTGCTGGATTATTCCCGCGACGCCAAATTCCCGTGAGCCTCGCATATCGTGCCAAGTCAAACGATCAGACATAGATCGCCGAAATTCAACATCATTCATTTGTTGGGAGGGCACCGTGTTAATTCCATCACCGAAATGGTTGGATACTGGCGACAACGCGTGGCAGCTGGCCGCTGCGACGTTCGTCGGCCTGCAGAGTATTCCTGGCCTCGTCGTCCTTTATGGCGGCATCGTCAAAAAGAAATGGGCGATCAATTCTGCGTTCATGGCGCTCTACGCCTTTGCCGCCGTGATGGTCGTGTGGGTCCTCTGGGCCTACAACATGGCCTTCGGCCCGCAATGGTTCACCTGGCTCGGGCATCCCCAGGCCGCACTCTCCGCCGCATTCGAGACCCAGGAGGCGGTGATACCTGCCGCCGCGGGAGGCATGCCGCCGATCGGCTTCCCGATGGCGACGATGATGTTCTTCCAGTTCGTGTTCGCCGCCATCACCGTGATCATTCTCGCCGGCGCGTTGCTGGGCCGCACCAATTTCCTGGCCTGGATGGTGTTCGTGCCGTTGTGGATGACCTTCATCTACACGGTGGGGGCGTTCAGCCTGTGGGGTGGCGGCTGGCTCGCGTCCGCCGGCGCGGTCGACTTCTCCGGCGGCTACGTCATCCATCTGGCGGCCGGGACCTCCGGCTTCGTCGCGGCGGCGGTGATCGGTCCGCGTATCAAGCGCGATCGTGAGAACTTCCAGCCCAACAACCTGCTGATGACCCTCACGGGTGCCGGCATCCTGTGGCTCGGCTGGAACGGCTTCAACGGCGGCGACCCCTACTTCGCCAACGCCGATGCCGGTGCGGCGGTGCTCAATACCAACCTGACCACCGCCGTGGCCCTGCTGACCTGGACGATCCTCGACACGATCGTCTTCAAGAAGCCTTCGGTGCTCGGTGCGGTGAACGGCATGATCGCCGGCCTCGTCGCAATCACGCCGGCAGCCGGCTTCGTCAATGGTGAGGGCGCCATCATCCTGGGCCTCTGCGCAGGCATCCTCCCCTGGCTGTCGTGGAACGTCCTCGGCAAGACCTGGCTCCTGAGGAAAGTCGAC
>CAIUCF010000236.1:2500-4259 GCA_903897565.1 uncultured Rhodospirillales bacterium
AGGAGGGCGGTGATCACTGCCAATGCCTGATCCAGGCCGAGAATCGACCGTTCGACGGCGGCAGCAAGCTCCTCGCGACTTCCGGCTCCTGAGAGGCCGCGCTCGAGCCGGGCGCGCACCCGCGTCAATGGCGTTCTAAGATCATGAGCGATCTCGTCACCGGTCGCGCGCAATTCGTTCAGGAGACGCTCGATCTCGTCGAGCATGCGATTGACGCTGATCGCCAGTCGGTCGAATTCGTCGCGCCCACCCCGTGTCGGTAATCGCTCACGGAGTTGTCCGAGCATGATTCTGCCGGCGGTCAGGTTGACCTCCTGCACGCGCTTCTGCGTGCGCCAACTCAGGAAGGCACCGGCAGCGAGGGACAGGATAAAGGCTGGGATCACGCCGAGGCCGAGGGCGCGCAACACCAGCCCACGCAACCGCTCGATCGCCTCGCTGTTACGCCCGATGACTAAGTAAGTGCCATTGGCAAGCCGGCGCTCGACTGCGTGGACTTGCTCCACAGGAAGCGGTGAGCTCGCCAGGGGAACCGCCTGAACGGGATAAGGCTTGCCGTCGGGCATGAGCCCGATCGGGATTTCGATCAGGTTCCCGGCGAGCCGGTGGCCATCCCGATCGAAGAGCCCAGCATAGCTTACGTGATGGAAATCATTCGTGATGCGGGTTGTAACGAGCTGCAGCAGGATTTCACTCGGCTCGTTCGCGAGGAATGCCGCCTCCGTCGAGATCAATTGGTCGACCCGATTGGTTTCGGAAAATGCCGTGTTCAGGTAGATAAAGGCGAAGAGCAGGAGGGTCGCGCCGACGAAAAAGCCGGCAAAGGCAAGCGCCAGCCGGAACGCGGTCGTTCCGAGCAGCTCAAAAAGGTTCACGTAGCGTGAAGCCGGCGCCCCGAACATTATGGATCATCGGCGCGGCATCCCCCTCGTCGATCTTGCGCCTCACCTTGCCGATATGGACATCGACGAGGTTGGTCTGCGGCGAAAATCGGTAATTCCAGACATCCTCCAGCAACATATCGCGGGTAATCAACTGCCCCGGACGTCGCATCATGTATTCCAGCAGTTTGAATTCCCGTGGCAGGAGTTCGATGATCCTGCCATTACGGCGCGCCTTGCGATCGATCAGGTCGAGCTGCAGCGGGCCGACGCGAAGCCGGGTCTCCCGCGAGTCCGAAGGTCGACGCAGCAGCGCCTCGACACGGGCCACGAGCTCGGTGAACGCGAACGGCTTTGTAAGATAGTCGTCGCCGCCCGCGCGCAAACCGCGGACCCGCTCGTCGACAGCGCCGAGCGCGCTGAGCACCAGCACCGGCACCCTGACTTCTGCCTCACGTAGTCGCGCCAGGATGAACAAGCCATCGAGATCAGGGAGCATGCGATCAAGAATCAGAACGCCGAAGCCGCCGCTCTGGGCACGTTCCAATGCCGAGCGGCCGGTTCGTTCATGGCTGATCGTGTAGCCGCGGTCGCTGAACTCCTTGACGATCTGCTCCGCCGTCTCCTCGTCGTCCTCGACCAGGAGTATGCGCGCCTCGTCCGGATCCAACAGTACCGTGGGGTCTCCCATCATCTGAATTTGCCCCGATCTCGCTTCTGTCATCCTCGCTCCGGCTGTTGTCCACGCCGTGATGATATGCCGAAATTCAGCCGATCATCCCAACCGCAGGCGGTCGCTTGTCGAGATTCCGGATTACCCGGTAGTCGAAATTGCCGCGGTGCCGACTGGCTCTCCCGCAAGGAAACTCCTCGAAGCG
>CAIUCF010000237.1 GCA_903897565.1 uncultured Rhodospirillales bacterium
CAAAGAGATCCGATCACAGAGATCCGGTTGTGTGCCATTGGCGTGCGCTACTGGATTCGAACCAGTGACCCTCGGCGTAGAAGGCCGATGCTCTATCCAGCTGAGCTAAGCGCACCCGTGGGTGAATTGGTAGAGTTTTGGCCGTTGGCCGTCAACGCCCCTTGAGGTCGTCGAGCGCCAGCATCCCGCTCGACGAAGCGGCGACGACCGCTTAATTGAGGTTGACCCGTCCCCATTAAAACTCTAGGAACCGAGCCATCGGGGCGTAGCTCAGCCTGGTAGAGCGCCTGCTTTGGGAGCAGGAAGTCGGAAGTTCGAATCCTCTCGCCCCGACCACTCGTTCCCCTCTCAGGGGACGACGATATTCGTCCGAGCCAGACAGGAAAGTTCGAGATCATGGCGCAAGCACGGATTCTGCGACCGGCCAAATCGGCGATGTCCTCCGGCAAGGCGGGCACGCGGCGCTGGATCCTCGAGTTCGAGCCGGCTTCCAAACGCGTCCCCGACCCGCTGATGGGCTGGATCAGCGCGAACGACACGCTGAACCAGGTGCGGCTGAAATTCCCGACCCAGGAAGCCGCCGAGGCCTATGCGATCAAGCAGGGCCTCAGCTACACGGTCGAGCAGCCGCACGACACCACGATCACCGCAAAATCATACGCCGATAATTTCCGCTTCGACCGGATTCGCTGAGGCGGTCCGGCGACGAAGGCTGCCGCGGGGCGCGGGCTAGAACGCGTTCTTGTGGAAGAAGCCGCGCACGATCGTCAGGACCATGATCCAGAGATCAAATGTCACCGACCAGTTGTCGATATAATAGATATCGTGTTCGACGCGCTTCTGGATCTGCTCCAGAACCTCGGTCGGGCCGCGCCAGCCATTGACTTGAGCCCACCCGGTAATCCCGGGCTTGACGCGGTGGCGGGCGGCGTACTCGGCGACCGCCTCGTCATACTGGATCGAATTGCCGACACGGGCGGCGCGAAGATGCGGCCGCGGCCCGACCAGCGACATATCGCCGAGGATCACATTCAGCAGCTGGGGCAATTCGTCCAGGCTCGACTTGCGCAGCATCGCGCCGAATGGAAAGATCCGGGGGTCGCCCCGTTCGGTGAGCTTCGTCGCCAAGGCCGGACTGTCCGAGGCATGCATGGTCCGGAACTTGTAGATCATGAACTCGCGGCCCTTGAAGCCCTGCCGCGGCTGGCGATAGAACACCGGCCCCGGGCTCGTCAGCTTGATGCCGATGGCACAGGCGAGCAGGATCGGCGACAGGATCAGTAGTGCGGTCAAGGCGAGAATCTTGTCCTCGATCTCCTTGAGCAGCGTATTGATACCGGCGATCGGACGATTGGCGATCGGCAGCAGCAGCATGTCGGGCAGGTCGCTGAACTGGCGGGCGATCGAACCGGAAACCTCGAAGGCGAGAAAATCGGGCAGGATGCGCAGATCGACCGGAAAGCGCCGCAGCGCCTGAATGATCTCGATCAGCCGCTTGTCGGCGACCATCGGCAGGGCGATCACCACGGTGTCGACGTGATAATCGCTGATGAAGGTGAAGAGGTCGCGGGTCCCGCCCAGACGCGGCACCCCGTCGATGGTGGTCGGCACCCGCTCGCGGCGATCATCGAAGAAGCCGAGCACGCGAAAGCCGTGATGATTGCCCTTGAGACGCTGCACGAAGGACATGCCGAGCGCGCCGCCACCCAGGAGCACCAGGGACTGGGCGACGCGGCCGATTTTGATATTGTGCTGGTAGTGCTTGGTGACCACTAGCCGGCCGCCGACGAGCGCCACGAGGCCGATTCCGAACCACCAGGCTTCCCAGTCGGGCATCGTTATATCGTTCGGATAGCTCAGCCGATCGACCAAGGCGATCGCGACGCAGGACATGACCCAGGCCGGGATCAGCGTCCTTGCAGTTGAACTGTAAGACAGCAGGCGCTCCGGAATGTAGAGCGAGAATTTCTCGAACATCAATCGACTGAACAATACGCCGACGACGATCGGCGCAGCGTAATACTTCAGGTCGATGTAGTCTCCGTGAAATGTAATATAAAGTGCAAGAACCGCGCTGATAATAACCGTAACGCTATCGATATTTTGGATGATCTGAGAGTACAGCCAACGGGAAACCCGCGGAAACTGAATTCCGCGCCAGACGACCGAGAGGTCTTCGTCCTGAAAGAGCCGCTTTGATCCGAGATCGAGCGCTCCGGTCTTCCCCTCTTCGTTTTGCATTACCATCGTAGTCCACCCAGGTTTTGCCCGCCCTAAGGGAATTAAAGGCGGGACAATACGTCAACTCGAAATAACCGCAGCCCAAAATACAAGTGTAAGTAAAATCGCACACAAACATCGCGGCAACCTTGTGGCATTACAGACCCACTAGCGCACGGTTCTTCTATACAGGTTTGATCTCAATTTGAGGACAATAAAATGACCACGATACCGCCGCAATGCCGCCGCAC
>CAIUCF010000238.1 GCA_903897565.1 uncultured Rhodospirillales bacterium
ACCACGGCGTCGATCGCGGTGATCGCTGGGCTGTTCTGGGCGCCGGTGATCACCGCCAGGGTCGCCTCGGTCACGAGCGCGTTGGTCGTCTCGAAATCTGCGGTTTCGGCATCGGCATCAACGAGCAGCGCCGGGCCGGTCGCGACAGCGGCATCGAGCGCGGCGAGGTCGATCGCCGGGTCCGTCCGCGCAGCCTGGGCGACGGCCTGGGCCAGGGCGAGGGCATCCGCGAGTTGGCGGCGGGCGAAGCGGCGGGCGAGCGGAAAGCGGTCGCGCACCATCGCGATCGTGGCGATGCTGAGATGCAGCTGCTCGATCGCGACCTTGTTGGCGGGGTCGACCGCGGGAGCGACGGTTTCGCGCAGTGCCTTGAGCGCGACCTGGAGCTGGAGATCGATATCCGGAACCATCAGATGACCTCCCCGAGGGTGATGCGCAGCTGTTCGAGAATGCTGTTGCTGATCATCGCCAGCCAGGCGACGACGATGTCCTGATGAGTCTTGCTGCCGTTGGCGACGCGATAACCGGTCCCCATGCAGATGACGACCGAGAGATAGCTGCAGAGCACGCGGTAATAGGCGAGCCGCCTGCGGTCGACGCGCAACCCGGAAAGCCGTTCATAGGCCTCCAGATAGGCGTCCTCGGGCAGAAAGCCGCTCATCAACTCGTGCTTGCCGTCCTCGGAGCGATGGCGGAACGGGTTCATCATCGACCAGGCGAGGTCGTGGTGACGATCGCCGAGATAGCCGAGCTCCCAGTCGAGCCAGGCCGTGATCTTGGCGTCATGTTCGGTGAACAGGAAATTGCCGCCGCGGCAGTCGCCATGCACGATCGAGACGTGGTCGAGCGGCGGCGCGTTGCGGATCAGCCAGTTATAGGCGACTTCCATCAGGGGGTCGTCTTCCTTGCGATCTTCCTCCCAGACCCGGCGCCACCAGTTGACCTGGCGAATGACGCTCGTGTTCGATCCGGTCTCGGCGGGATCGAAATGCGGCAGTTTGGCCTGCACCGTCGCACCGGCGGCATGGACGCGGCCGATCTGGGTGAGGAATTGCTCCGCCAACTTGGGCCGCAGCTCGGGGCCGTAATTGAGGCCGATGCCCGTCACTTGGTTCGATGACAGACTCGTCGGCTTGGCGACGCCCTGGGCGAAGCCGTATATCAGCGCCGGATGCGGCAGGGTCTCGCCGTCGGGATCGACCCAGTAGCAAGGCGGCAGCGGCACGATGCCATCGAGCGCCTGCAGTAGCTCGAATTCGCGGGCGCGGCTGGTCTCGACCACCGATTCCGGCGGCTCCATGCGCAGCACCATCGGCGTCACCTGATGGCGGTCGCCGGTCGGGCCGTCCCATTCGAGATCGAATGCCATCTGGATCTTGGAGGCACCGCCGGTGAGCCAGCGCGCCTTGTCGAGGCTGAAGCGGCCGTCGTAATGCCGCGCGATCAGCGCCGTGGCGCCGCTCACCAACTGGTCGAGCGTCACCGGCTCGAACCCCGGGCCGGCGCGCCGCTCCATCTTGCGCGTCAGGATGCGGTCCATTTCGCGTTCGACCGGAAAACGGCGGCGAACATCGGCGATGAATGCGGCTGTCGGGGTCTGGCGGATATCAAACGTCGTCATGAAATCACCGAAAGCGAGGGGGCTGGTTACGAGCCGTAGGAGAGTTCGCAGATGCCGTAGCCGGTCTCCTCGCCGTATTTCACGCGAACGACGTGGTCCTGCATGCCCAGCGAGGCCGGGTTGAGGCGGGAATCCGCAGGCTCCCAGCGATCGACCATGATCTTCAGCGGGCCCTGGCGCATGCCTTGGTAGATGCCGTCGCGGCCGCCGTAATTGGCGCCCTTGAGATGGACCGTGGTCGGCAGCCGCTCCATCTCGATCGTGAGGACGCGGCCGGATTCGAGATGGAGATCGACCTCGGCGCCCAGGAAATGCTCGTTGCCTTCGAAGCGCAGGCGGCGCACCAGCTTGGCGACCTTTTCCTGGCCGCCGCCCTTGGCCGTGCTCCAGCGGATCATGCTTTCGAAGAAGCGCGGGGTTTCGTCGCGCTCGTGGGTCTGGAAATACCAGAGGTAGAAGGACTCCACCTGGATGACGCACCAGTTATAGCGCTCGCCCCAATTGGCCGAGGTGAACCAGTTGGAGATGTCCTCGATCACGGCGACGCCGGGCCGCACGCCCCAGGAACGGTCGCGCAGGACATAGTGACGATCGGGGGTGATCTCGGTGCGCGTGCCGTCGAGCTCGAGCCAGCCGCTGGCGCGGCCGACATGGCCGAAATGGGTCCAATCCCACACCCGGCGGCCATCGACCATCGAGACCAGGCGCTTGGGCTCCATCGCCTCGAAACTGCCGGTATAGGTGATGTCGTAGCGGGCGCCGGACTCGTTCTCGTCGAGGCGGAAACGCCATGTCGTCATCGGCTCGACGACCTCGGCATGGACCGGCCCTACCGCCATGATGTCGCGGTCGCCATTCACCAACTCGCGTGATGCCCGGACGTTGATCTGGAACTCGGGCGTCGCGATGCAGGAGAAGCCGTCGGAGACACCCATGTTCGGATAGACGCCGATGCCCTGCGAGATCGACAACTGCCCGGAAATGTCCTGGAGATTGAAGTAGAAGCGGTCGAAGAAGCGGGGATCCGGCTCGACCACGTTGTCGAGCGTGCCGTAGTTCTGATGGATCAGCAGATCGTCCAAACGGGGCATCGTGTCGTCTCCTCTTGGTGGGGAAATCCCTGGCTTGGGGTCATCCGACTTCTTCGAAATCTGTTGTTACTTGCTTATTCTTGTTCGGAAGCGGCCATCGGGCCGATGCTTGCGTCAGGCATGGGCACAGGCGATCGAATTTTCTTAGACCAACAGTCGACTGAATGCAATACTACCGGGTTGTGCGAGGGATCTCCTTCGACTTGCCCGGCGTCTCCCCGGTTCCGGGGCGCTAAATCAGTTTACCAGCAAACGATCTCGGGCGTATGTGCTTGCTGTGGCGGGGGTGACGACAATGTGTTGTGACTGCGGAACCGGACGGCCAGGGTCTCGATTGCGATGACGGTATC
>CAIUCF010000239.1 GCA_903897565.1 uncultured Rhodospirillales bacterium
CGCGATCCGCGGCCGCGCCGGCTTCATCGCCGTCGACGGCGGATCGAAGACCGACACTCGCGTCAGCTTGCTGGTGACGAGCTGGTCGGCGATCTTGCCTTCCTGGAGCCGCAAGGCGATCGCCTTGTAGGCATCGACGTCGAGGTCGGCTTGCCGCGACAAGGCATCGTAATCTGAGCGCACGGCTTCGAGCGCCCGCAACCGGGTATCGAGCTGGTCGAGATGGGCTTGTGCGGCCGCGATCGCCTCGTCCGCGGCGCTGGCATCGGCATGAGCCGACATGATGTTCGTCTGCAAGGTCTGGTAGACGATGTTCGGTGGCCCGCGCCGTGCGATCGAGCTCTTCTCGGTGCCGAGCTGGGATTCCAAGATATTGATCTGGTACCGCAACTGGCGAGCGAGGTCGCTGCCGGGCTGGTACTGCGCCAGACTGAGCTTGAGCGCGTTCAGCCGGGTATTGATGTCATCGACCTGACGATAGGTCTCGCCGTTCGAACCGGCAGCCTCGGCCGGCACTGCCGACAAGGCCGATTTGAACTCCGCCTCGCGCCGCAGTG
The DNA here is from genome assembly GCA_903897565.1 of uncultured Rhodospirillales bacterium. GTDB lineage: Bacteria > Pseudomonadota > Alphaproteobacteria > ATCC43930 > CGMCC-115725 > CAIXXC01. The sequence continues at coordinate 558 of CAIUCF010000239.1, forward strand.
CCTGCGCCTTGGCCGACTGCGCGTCGCTGACCGCCGAGACGGCAAGCTGGCGATTGGTCAGCAGGGAATTGACCTCGCCATCGAAGTCGGAAACGCCGTTCTCGGATTTGAACGCCTGGAGCGCCGCCTGCGAGGCGCTCGAGCGGTCCTGCGCGCTCTTCAACTCGGTCGTCAGGAAGCTCGTCGGCGTCGGGGTATAGAGCGAGGACTCCTTCGCCTGATAGAGGTCGATCAGGCGATTCTCCATCGCCGTCGCCAGTTCCGGCGACGCGTTCAGGAGCGAGATCTGGATCGCGTTGTCCTCTTGCCCGGCCTTGACCGTCAGGTCCTCGGACAGTTGCTTCAGCGCCTTGTCCATCAGCGTGCCGGTCATCGGCGGCTTCATCCTCGGATAGACCTTATCGATCCCGAATTCCGTCAGGATTTTCTTGAGAAGCTCCTGGCTCTGGATGATTTCGATGTTGGTCAACAGGATTTCGCGGCGCTCGTCGGGCACCAGCTGCGATTGCTGATTGTTCTGCGTGAGCTGCGCGGGCGCCTCGTCGCCGAATCGGATGAGCAGCTCGGCCTTCGCCTCGTAGAGCGGCTGCGCGACGCACAGATATCCGATGGCAACGGCGTTGACCGCGACGAAGATGACGCAAACACGCCATTTTTGCCGAAACAGCACAAGCAGGATATCTCGTGGCTTGGTGCTAATGATCATGGCAGTCTCACGCCTCGATTCGGTTCCCGGCTCATCGTCCGAGCCAACATTGTATGACGACGCATCGGAATTATTATTTACCCGCGATCGTGGTGACCGAGCCCACCTGATAGGCGAAGCCCCAGTTGACCGCGATGAACTGCTGCAGATACTGGTGGTACGCTTTGTAGACTTCACCGATCGCCGTCCGCGGCACGAAGACGATGTCGAACGGCGCGAGACGGACGTCATCCGTCGGCGTCAGACCATCCGTGAGCCCGCCGTAATCGGCGGCGAAGATGGCAGGCTTGTCGCCGACACCGCGACGGATGATCACGACCTTGCCGGTCTTGCCGTCTTCCTTGATGCCGCCGGCACGGGCGATTGCCTGGAGCAGCGTCAAATTCGGTCCTGTCGTGATCAGTTCACCGGGAGCCCCGACTTCACCGGCGACATAGACCCGCGTCGGAGCCGGGCTCTGCAGCACCAGGGCCAATTTGACGTTATGCAGTTCCTTGGCGTAAGCGCGGCTCAGATCGGCTGATACCTCGTCGACCGAGCGCCCGAACGCCGGAATATTGCTTGCCAGGGTGGTCGAAATCCGGCCGTCCGGGCCGACGGTGACCGCCTCGTTGAGCTCCGGATTGAGCGGGAGCCGCAATTCGAGCTGGTCGCCGATCTTCAAGCGGTAGATCGGCAGACTGAACATCGTCTCCGGCGTCGGGTTGATCGGCGCCATCGGCAGTTCGTTGACCGAGGTGCAGGCGCCGAGACCGACGAGGGCAAGGGCGAGCCAGAGCGTGGTATGCAGCTTTCGTCTCATTTCGACCCTCGACGCGGAATTTGAGCGCTCTTGACGGACACTGGGAGGACTTTCAAGGGAAGGGTGCAATGGCAAGCGGGACCCGGACCATGCCCAAGGGGAACACGGCGGCACTGTAGCCACCGCTGAGCCGGCCACGACCCCGGAATGGGCAAATCGCCCAATGAAAATTCGGTCTCATCATAGAGAAAATCCGAGTGTACGATTCATGCCGGACTTATTCTGTTACCTTTCCCGCAGCATAGTCGCAACGAGGCCCCGACTGCACAACGGATGTTGAGTGACCATATCGAGCAATTGACATTTCGGTGACACCAACTTCTCGCGTCTCACACTAAAATAAGCTTAAAACTGAGCCAAACTAATCAATTAAGCAAGTATACCTTTTCTTCGTCTGGCCTATACCAGAATGCGACTCACGTCAATGATCGCTGCTTTCATCGCTACCTTGGTACGAAAAACCTATCCGCGCCCAATTCAACCCACGGGCAATTGACGAAAAGGCCACCAGCACCCCGCGACCATTACCGACCGCTCGATTATGACAAATCCATACAGTATTATAAGAATATGATATATAAAGAGGGTCGGGAGGGCATAAACAATGGCAAAAAAAACCCACACCGCCATGCTAGGATCAAGCGACCAGCGCGGTAAATTAAGCGTCGCCCAGCTTCACGCCGCCGACAAGGTCGTCGGGAGTCAGATCAGGTTTCGGCGGATTTCCCTCGGCTTATCCCAGCAGGCCGTCAGTGAGATCATGGGCCTCACGTTCCAGCAACTGCAGAAATACGAGCACGGCACGAACCGTGTCAGCGCGTCTCGTCTGTACCAACTCGCGCGGATTCTTCACGTGCCGGTTACATTCTTCTTCGAACCCATCGACGCGGAACTCGGCATCGCGGGCCGCCATCCCGAGGGCAACGACCAGGATCTTCCCGTAGGCGTCATGAACAAGAAGAAGACGATCGACCTCGTGCGGGCGTTTTACGCCATCAAGAGCAGCAACGAGCGCGAAGCCGCGTTCAAGCTGATTGCGACGCTCGGCGCGGGAGCCAGCGAAGGCTAGCCCGGGCTCGAACGCCGACGGTAGGGCAACGGCCCTCAGCTTCGGCCATAGACCGGCACGACGCAGCCGCGGACGGTCTTGTTGGCCGGAGACACCAGCGTGCGGATCACCCCCGCGACGTCGCGGACACGGATCCACCGGGTAAAATCGGCATCCGGCATTGCCGCCCGGTTGGCCGGCGTATCCAGGGTCGACGGTGCGACCGCGTTCACCCAGATGCCCTCGGGCGCCAATTCCTCACCCAGGCTTTCAGTCATCGCCGCAACCGCCGCCTTGGCGACGGTATAGGCGACCGCACCCGCGCCGAGCCGCGGCTCCAGCGCCTGGCGCGCCGAGATATTGACGATCCTGCCGCCGACCAGATCGCTGCCCGGCGTCACCGGGCGGGTCCTGAACGACCGTACGGCCTCGCGGGCACAGAGAAACGAGGTGAGCGTGTTCATCCGGAACTGATGTTCGAAATCGGCCGCTGAAACATCCACCAGGGGCGCCATGGCGAAGCCGCCGGCGATCTGGATCGACGCCCAGAGCGGCGGCAGCTCGGCGTAGAACGCTTTCACCGCATCCTCGTTCGTGAGATCGACATCGCGCGCGATCCGGACGCGGGGATGGCCGGTAAACGGGAAGCCGTTCAGCTCCGCAGCGATGAGATTGGGGATATGACAGACTGCGCCGCCCTGGACCAGGGTCTCGACCACGGCCCGGCCCAAGGCCCCGGTGCCACCGGAGACCACGATATGAGCGCCATGAAATTCCTTGCTCACCTCAAAGCCCCCTGTATTAGACGCGCTGCAGTGCACCCTTTGTAACCCTTGGCCCCCGGCCCGGCAATGACCACGTCCGTGCCGATTGGTCGCGCTAGATCGCGGCCGTCGCCTGCTCCAGCCAGCGCGCGGCGCGGCCATCGTCGCCGAGCAGCGGCGCCACCGCGGTCCGCACGCGTTCGTGATAATCGTTGAGCCAGGCAATCTCTGTCGCGGTCAACAATTCGCGCGCGAGTGGGGTGGTATCGATTGGGCATAGTGTGAGGGTTTCGAAGGCGAGCATCGATCGCTCTCCGCCGGCCGGCGCCGCCGGGACGACGGCCACCAAGTTTTCGATGCGGATGCCGAAGCCGTTGGGCTTGTAATAGCCGGGCTCGTTGGAGACGACCATGCCCGGCAGGAGGGCCTGGCCATCCTTGCTCTGATAGTGGATGCGCTGCGGGCCCTCGTGGACGCCGAGATAGTGACCGACGCCGTGGCCGGTGCCGTGATCATAGGTGATCCCGGCTTGCCACAGCGCCGAGCGCGCCAGCACGTCGAGCGCAGCGCCGCCGGTGCCGACAGGGAACACCGCCGAGGCCAGCGCGATATGGCCCTTAAGGACGCGTGTATAGCGATCCTTCATCTCGGCTGTCGGCTCGCCGAGCGCGATGGTACGGGTGATGTCCGTGGTGCCGTCGAGATACTGTGCGCCGGAATCCAGGAGATAGAGCGACCCGGATGCGAGGGCGCGCTCGGTCTCGGGGGATGCACGATAATGGATGATCGCGCCATTGGGGCCCGCCCCGGAGATGGTATCGAAACTCAGGCCGCGAAACCCCTCGCCCTCCGACCGAAAGGCTTCGAGCCGGTCCGAAACCTCGATCTCGTGGAGAACTCGCGTCGGCAGGGTTTCGGCGAGCCAGGCGAGAAAGCGCACCATTGCGGCGCCGTCGCGGCGATGGGCGGCACGGATCCCCTCGAGTTCGACCGCGTTCTTGCACGCCTTCGGCAGGCGAACGGGGTCAGGCGCGAGATCGAGGGTCACCCCCGCCTGACCAAGACGCTGGACGATCCACGCCGCCGCGCTCGCCGGATCGACGAGCACCTGCCGCCCGGCAAGCGCCTCGAGCCCGGCCGCGAATTCAGCGGGCGCGCGGATCGTGACTTCGGCGCCGAGATGCCCGGCCACCTCAGGCAGCAGTTTGCGGTAATCGATGAACAGCTCGACCCGGGCATCATCGTGCAGGATGGCGAAGGACAGCGGCAACGGGGTGTGAGGGACATCGCTGCCGCGGATATTGAGCAGCCAAGCGATGCTGTCGGGGGCGCTCAGCACTGCGGCGCGGCAGCCCTGCTTGGTCAGGATCGCGGCGGTCTGCCGACGCTTCTCGGCCGATTCCTGGCCGGCACGATCGACGCCGAAGGCCATAACCGGCCCGATCGGGGCCGCCGGACGATCCTGCCAGGCGCCGTCGACCGGATTGCCGACGACGGCGACGAGCGCGGCACCGGCGGTTTCCGCCACCTTGTGGTAGCGCGTCACCTGATCGGGCGTGAGCAGCCAGGGATCATAGCCGAGCCGCTGGCCGGCTTTGAGGATTTCGCCGAGCCAGGCCTCGGGGGGTGCCTCGATGCTGTGGCGCAGGACATAGGCCGCGGTATCGACCTGCGCCGCGGCCTGCAGCGTGTAGCGCCCGTCGGTAAACAGCGCCGCTTGGTCGGCCATGACGATGGCGAGCCCCGCCGATCCGGTAAACCCGGTGAGCCAGGCCAGCCGCTCGTTACAGGCCGGGACGTATTCGTTCTGGTACTCGTCTGCCCGAGGGACGATGAAGCCGTCGATGCCGCGTTCCGCCATCAGGCCCCGCACCGCCGCCAGTCGCAGCGCCCGGTCTGGCGGCCCGGCAGGTGCCTCCGCCGCCAGCGCCTGCTTCAGGGCGACGAGCTGCGCCTCCTGGGCCGGCGACGGCGTCGCGGCGATCAGACGCAGCCAGGAGCGATCCCCGCGCGGGAGCGCCGCGGCATTGATCCCCCGCAGCAGCGCCGCCACGCCGGCACAATCATACGGAGAACCCGCTACCTGGAGCAGGCGGTCGAGGACGGCGTCACCCTGATAGACGCTGCGGCAGGCTGAGTTCTCGGTCATCATGCTCACTCGATTCGGATCCATCGTTGATAAGTGTTCGAGTACGGCCGAGAACTCAAGAGGCGCGATCGGCCGTCGGCATCGGGAATTCGCCGCCCGCGCCGACACACTGGGGCAGAAACGCAACATCTCGCGGAAATGGCGCACCCGATCCGGTGGAGGGCCGGTGGGCGATTGATCTTGTCCAGCCACCTCCTTAATCAAGGACGCGAGACAACGCTACGGCGATCCGGTACGGCGGGTTATCGGGTGACACTGGTCGAACACCCTGGAAGAAATCGAGCCCCATGAAGTCGCGTGCATCCCTGCTCCCCATTCTGGCCATGCTGTGGGCCGCGATCCCGCTCGCCGCCACGGCGGCGACCGATCCGCTCGCGCCGGTGACGATGCCGACGATCGGCCAACCGGTCGCGCCCGCCGCGGGATCGACGGTCACCCCGCCGGTGATCCCTGCCGCCGCGCCGCCCCCTGCCGCGCCCGCCGTCACATCCTCGATCGCCGAGTCGATCGCCGGTAAGCCGCTCAACGACCGACAGATCCTTCAGCGCACCCTGGCGCAGCTCCAACTCGCCCCCAAGGCCGGCCTGTTTCGCCTCAACGACGCCAAGTCGATCAAGCCGGGCGAGCGCAGCGGCCAGATCCCGACGCTGCGCGCCGCCATGATCGCGTTCGGCTATCTGCCGGCCGATTCGAAGCAGCCGCCCGCCGGCGCCGATGACGCGACCTGGTATCAGGAGCCGTTGGTCGGCGCGGTAAAGCGCTTCCAACTCGAGGTCGGGCTCCAGGATGACGGCGTGATCGGCAACGCCACGCGGCGTGCGTTACGGGCGATGGACGGCGATCGCATCCTGATGATCGAGCAGAGCTTGGGGCAGCCGGAGCCGCGGCACGGCAAGCGCTTCATCGAGATCAACGTCGCCGCCGGCCTCGCCTATGCCTTCCAGGACGGCAAGCCGATTCTGGTGAGCCGCGTCATCGTCGGCAAGCCGACCAACCAGACCCCGCTGTTCTCAGCGCGCATCCAGTCGGTGACCTTGAACCCGATCTGGGTAGCGCCGGAGAGCATCGTCGAGAAGGAATTCGGCGGTAACGCCCATGTGGCAAAGCCGGGCCCGGATAACCCGCTCGGCAAGATCCGCATCGACATGCCGAACCGTTACGAGATCTTTCTCCACAGCACCAACCAGCCGCGCTTCTTCAGCCACAATATCCGCCCGTTCAGCCACGGCTGCATCCGCGTCGAGCAGATTCAGGCGCTCGCCCGCTGGCTCGTCGGCGACGCCGCCTGGCAGGCGGCGGGCGCCGATGCGGCGCTGACGGGCCTCAAGACCTTGCGGATTCCTCTGGTCGAGACGGTACCCATCTACCTGCAGTATCGCACCGCCACGGTGTCCTCGACGGGACAGGTGATCTACCACGCGGACCCCTATCAGCTTGCCGCTCCGCCGCCGTCCCCGCAGCCGGCGGGACCGATCGCACCCGGAATCCAGGCGCCGGGATTGCCGAGCGCGCCCGGCGCGAGTCGGCCAATTCTCGCGGTGAAACCCCCTGGAAACTCGCCGCCCGCAGCCGGGCAGACCGCCGCAGCGGATCTCGCTGGGCCTTCACATCATTAAAAATTTTACTCGGTGCGCCTTTTTTGCATCATTCCGCTTGAAAGCCTCCGCCGGATCTGGTTGCTTCGAAAGCGGGGATCGATTGCAACCAGCTGCGGGGGACATTTTGGCGGAAGATATTTCGCGACGGGGGCTCTTTGGCTTGGCGATGGGTGCGGCGGCAACAGTGAGCTTCGCAAGTCCGGCACTTGCGAAACATGCCCACGGCCACATCAAGCACGTCCACCACAAAATCCATGCGCGCCCGGCCGTACCGGAACGCCAGATCAGCATGGTCAACATCCACACCCGAGAGACGACCTCCGTCGTGTATTGGCGGCACGGCAAGTATCTGCCGCACGCGCTGCATCACATCAATCAGGTGATGCGCGACAATCACAACAACCGGGTCCACCACATGGATCCCCGCCTGCTCGACCTGCTGCATGATTTGCACCGCAATCTCGGCGGCGGTCAGCCCTTCGATCTCATCTGCGGCTACCGCTCCCCGCAGACCAATGCCTGGCTGCATGCCCATACCGGCGGAGTCGCGGTCAATTCGCTGCATCTGAAGGGCCAGGCCGCCGATATCCAGCTGCCCGGCGTGTCGCTGGAGCGGTTGCACAACGCTGCGCTCCATATGTCGCGCGGCGGCGTCGGCTATTACCCGCGTTCGGATTTCGTGCATGTCGACACCGGCAAGGTGCGGCAATGGGAATTCGGCTGAGGGAGCCAGTGTCGGGCCGCAGGCCCGAGCGCTGCGTGACACTGGCCGCAATGACGCAGGTCTGTTGACTTCCACGCGACAGTGACCACCTCTGCGGTGGCTTTTCATCCACAACCGACGTGACAGGATCGTCAACGTTGAGCGACCGCAGAAATACGCCGCTTTGGAGCGTCGGCGCACCGACTTCGGTGACCGAACTCGACCGCCGCAGCCGGGAGATTTTCCGGCAGGTCGTCGACGCCTATTTCGCGACCGGCGAACCCGTCGGCTCGCGCACGGTTTCGCGCCGCCTCGACACCGGGCTGTCGCCGGCGACGATCCGCAACGTGATGGCCGACCTCGAAGAAATCGGCCTGCTCTACGCGCCCCACACCTCCGCGGGCAGGCTGCCGACCGAGGCCGGCCTCCGTCTGTTCGTGGACGGGTTGCTGGAAATCGGCGGATTGTCGCAGGACGAGCGCACCGGGCTCGACGCCCAGTGTATCGCCTCGGGCCGGTCGCTGTCGCGCGTGCTCGAGGAGGCGACGTCCGCCCTGTCGGGATTGTCGCATTGCGCCGGGCTGGTGCTCGCGCCGAAGACCGAGCGGGCGCTGAAGCATCTGGAGTTCGTGGCACTGGGGCCGGGTCGGGCGCTGGTGGTGATGGTGACCGAAGACGGCTTGGTCGAAAATCGCGTCATCGACGACCCGCTCGGCCTGCCCTCCTCCGCGATCGTCCAGGCCGGCAATTTTCTCGCCAGCCGCATCGTCGGCCATACCCTGGACGAGACCCGGGCCAGCATCGGCGCCGAGCTCGACGCCAATCGCGCCGAACTGGACGAGGCCGCGCGCCGGCTGATCGAAGCAGGACTTGCGGACTGGAGCGGTGATGAAGTAAGCCGCTCGCTGATCGTGCGCGGTCAGGCGAATCTGCTGGGTGACATCACGGCGATCGAGGATCTGGAGCGCGTCCGCCTCCTGTTCGAGATGCTGGAGACCAAGGAGACCCTGATGCGGCTGGTGGAAGCCACCAACCGCGGCGACGGCGTGCAGATCTTCATCGGCTCCGCCAACCCGCTGTTCGGGGTTGCCGGCTGCTCGGTGGTCGTGGCGCCGTATCGCAACAGCCGCGAACAGATCGTCGGTGCGATCGGCGTGATCGGCCCGACGCGTATCAATTATGCCCGAATCATTCCCATGGTCGACTACACCGCCAAGGTGATCGGCCGGTTCATTGGTTAAGCAGGACGAAAGTATATGACCGACACGAACAATTCGACCGACCACATCCCCCACGAGGGCGCCCCCGGTGAGGAAGACCCGGCCGCCCGGATCGCGGAGCTGGAAGCAGAAATCGTCGCCCTCAAGGACCAGCACCTGCGCGCGCTGGCCGAGGTCGAAAACGTCCGCCGCCGTACCACCAAGGAGCGCGAGGACGCGGTACGCTATGCCGCGGCGAGCGTCGCCCGCGACCTGCTCTCCGTCGCCGACAATCTGCGCCGCGCCCAGGAGAGCGTGCCGGACGTCGAGGGCCAGAGCGACGTGGTCAAGACCCTGATCGAAGGCGTCGCCGCCACCGAGCGCGAGTTGCTGGCCTCGTTCGAGCGCAACGCGATCAAGCAGGTGAGCCCACTCGACCAGAAATTCGACCATAATTTCCATCAGGCGATCTTCGAGGTCGAGAACACCGGCAAGCCGGCCGGTACGGTCGTCCAAGTGCTGCAGCCGGGCTACGTGCTGCATGATCGGCTGCTGCGGCCGGCCATGGTCGGCGTTGCCAAGGGCGGTGCCGAAGGCGAGGCCGGCGGCGGTGCGCACGCGCACGTCGACACGTCTGTCTAAGGATTTTTCGCGGGGCGGAAATGTTTCAGCCCCGCCTGTTGCAGGGGTAACCCCGTCTCCATATATATCCGGGCAGCGAACACGGTCTCCGTCGTTCCAAGAGCCTACCCGGGGGATCCACCGGTGCCAGACTGGGCCGAAGGATCCTGCTAACCTTGAGAGGACTACATGAGCAAAGTTATCGGTATCGATCTCGGCACCACCAATTCCTGCGTCTCGGTCATGGAAGGCAAGAGCGCGAAGGTCATCGAGAACAGCGAGGGTGCCCGCACTACGCCGTCGATGGTCGCCTTCACGGAGAGCGGTGAGCGTCTCGTCGGCCAGTCGGCCAAGCGTCAGGCCGTCACCAATCCGGAAAACACCTTCTTCGCGATCAAGCGCCTGATCGGCCGCCGGTTCACCGACCCGACCGTCAAGAAGGACCAGGGCCTCGTACCCTACAAGATCATCGCCGCCGAGAATGGCGACGCATGGGTCGACAGTCGCGGCAGCAAGTACGCGCCGTCGCAGATCAGCGCCTTCATCCTGCAGAAGATGAAGGAAACCGCCGAAGCCTATCTCGGCGAGACGGTCACCCAGGCGGTCATCACCGTCCCGGCCTATTTCAACGACAGCC
>CAIUCF010000240.1 GCA_903897565.1 uncultured Rhodospirillales bacterium
CATCCGCTGTTTCGCTCCTTCATCAAGGCGGCGCTCGACCGGTCGCGGCTGGTTTAGTGCGGCGTCGCCAGATATTATCCGTCATCCCCGCGAAGGCGGGGATCCATCGTGCCGACACTCTACCGCGTGAAAGGTGGATCCCCGCCTTCGCGGGGATGACGAGAGAGAAATGACAACCGCGCCCGTGATCCCCCATCGCGTCAAGATCGGCTCCCTCGAGATCGGCAATGATCTGCCCTTCGCCCTGATTGCCGGGCCGTGCCAGCTGGAATCCCGGGCCCATGCGCTGGAGACCGCAGCGGCGCTGGTCGAAATCTGCGACAAGCTCGGCATCGGGTTGATCTACAAGACCTCGTTCGACAAGGCCAACCGCACCTCGGTCAACACGCCGCGCGGCATCGGCATCGCCGCCGGGTTGCCGATCCTCGCCGAAATCCGCGAGACCTATGGCTGCCCGGTGCTGACCGACGTCCATCTGCCGGAGCATTGCGCCCCCGCGGCCGAAGCCGTCGACGTGCTGCAGATCCCGGCGTTCCTGTGCCGCCAGACCGATTTGCTGCTGGCCGCCGGTGCGACCGGCGCCGCGATCAACGTCAAGAAGGGCCAGTTCCTAGCGCCCTGGGACATGGCGAATGTCGCCAGGAAGATCGAGAGCACCGGCAATCGCCGCATCCTGCTGTGCGAACGGGGCGTGAGCTTCGGCTACAACACGCTGGTCTCCGACATGCGGGCGCTGCCGATCCTCGCCGAGACCGGCTATCCGGTGGTGTTCGACGCCACCCACTCGGTGCAGCAACCGGGCGGGCAGGGCGCGACCAGCGGCGGCGAGCGTCGCTTCGTGCCCGTACTGGCGCGCGCGGCCCTGGCGATCGGGGTCGCGGTGGTGTTCATGGAGACCCATCAGGATCCCGACAAGGCGCCCTCGGACGGCCCCAATATGGTGCCGCTGAAATATCTCTCAGGATTGCTCGAGACCCTGACCCTCTTCGACAGCGTCGCCAAGGCGCGGCCGATCGAAACCTTCTCCTGAAGCCGGGACTGTTGTCGTCTCCCCGGTTTCCCGTTAAATCCGCTCTCCGATCAGCCCAGGAGCCCAGAAGCCCATGACCGCCATCATCGATATCGCCGCCCGGGAAATCCTCGACAGCCGTGGCAATCCCACCGTCGAAGTCGACGTTACGCTGGAGAGCGGCGCCATGGGCCGCGCCGCCGTGCCCTCGGGCGCCTCGACCGGCGCGCATGAGGCGGTCGAACTGCGCGACGGCGACAGCGACCGCTACAACGGCAAGGGCGTGCAGAACGCGGTCGAAGCGGTGATGGGCGAGATTTTCGACGCGCTCTCCGGCCAGGATGTCGAAGACCAGATCGAGATCGACCAGATCCTGATCGATCTCGACGGCACGCCGAACAAGTCGCGCCTGGGCGCCAACGCCATCCTCGGCGTCAGTCTCGCCTCGGCCAAGGCCGCCGCGGCCGAACTCGACGTGCCGCTGTTCCGCTATGTCGGCGGCGTCTATGCCCGGACATTGCCGGTGCCGCTGATGAACGTCATCAACGGCGGCGCCCATGCCGATAATCCGATCGACATCCAGGAATTCATGATCATGCCGGTGGCGGCGGAGACCATGTCGGAGGCCGTGCGCATCGGCGCCGAAGTCTTCCACGCCCTCAAGAAGCAGCTCTCGAACGCCGGGCTCAACACCAATGTCGGCGACGAGGGCGGCTTCGCCCCCAACCTCGCCTCCGCCGACGCCGCGCTCGGCTTCCTCACCAAGGCGATCGAGGCTGCCGGCTACAAGCCGGGCGAGGACGTCTACCTCGCGCTTGACGTCGCCTCGACCGAATTCTACCGCGACGGCTGGTATCATCTCGAAGGCGAGGGCAAGGTGCTCGACGCCGGCGGCATGGTGCGCTATCTCGACGAACTGGTCGGCCGCTATCCGATCGTCTCGATCGAGGACGGCATGGCCGAGGACGACATGGATGGCTGGCTCGAACTGACCCAGGCGCTCGGCCGCAAGGTGCAGCTCGTCGGCGACGATCTCTTCGTCACCAACCCCAAGCGCCTGGTCGAGGGCATCTCGAAGGGCCTCGCCAACTCGATCCTGGTCAAGGTCAACCAGATCGGCACGCTGTCGGAGACCCTGGAAGCCGTCGAGCGCGCCCATCGCGCCGGCTACACCGCGATCATGTCGCACCGCTCCGGCGAGACCGAGGATTCGACCATCGCCGATCTCGCGGTCGCCACCAATTGCGGCCAGATCAAGACCGGCTCGCTGTCGCGCTCCGACCGGCTCGCCAAGTACAACCAGCTGATCCGCATCGAAGAGCGGCTCGGCGACGCCGGCCGTTATGCCGGCCGCTCGGTGCTGCGCGGGGCGCTGTAACCTTATCTTCAAACCCGAACCGGAGGCGCCACGCGATGTCTGAACAATACGACAAGGGCCTGGCGCTCCGGAAGCAGGTGATGGGCGCGGATTACGTCGAGAAGGCGCTGGCCAATGCCAGCGACTTCACCAAGCCGCTGCAGGACCACATCATCGAGAACGGCTGGGGCACCGTCTGGCAGCGCGACGGCCTCGATCTCAAGACCCGCAGCATCGTCACCGTCTCGATCCTGACCGCCCTCGGCCGCACCCATGAACTCACCGCCCATGTCCGCGGCGCGCTCAATAATGGCGTGACGCCTGCGGAGCTGCAGGAAATCTTCATCCATGCGAGTGCGTATTGCGGCTTTCCGGCGGCGATCGAGGCATTCAGGGCGGCGGATAAGGTGGTGAGCGGGGAGTAGGGGGCGCCGGGCTAGCCCCTCTCCGCCCCGGGGGGCGGAGAGGTTGGGTGAGGTGGGGCGGCCTTCAGTTCCGCCTCGACAACCTGGAGCACCCCATCGAGATTATCCGTGATCTCGTTGTTC
>CAIUCF010000241.1 GCA_903897565.1 uncultured Rhodospirillales bacterium
CGCCGCCAGGCGCCGACGGCGCCGGGGACCACGGTAATGCAGCCGAGCGCGGCGAGCGCGCGCCGCTCCAGATTCTGCGCCGTGATATATTCCAGCGCCTGCCAGCGGGTCAGGATATTGATGCGGTTGCCGACCTTGGCATTGCCGGCGACGGCGCCGACCTTGGGGTCGGCGAACCAGCGCACCAACCTGGTCACGGTATTGGCTTCGAACTGGGTATCGGCGTCGAGGGCGACGACGATCGGCCCCTTGGCCTCGCGCAGCCCCGTATTGATGGCGTTGGCCTTGCCGCCATTGGCGATGGTGAGCAAGGTGACCCGCGGCTCGGAGGGGAACGCTTCCGAGACCACCGCCGAAGTGCCGTCGGTCGAGCCGTCATCGATGACGATGATCTCGAGCCTGGGATAATCGCTTGTCAGCAACCGGGTGATCGAGGCGACGATGACCCGGGCCTCGTTGAAGGCGGGGATCAGAATCGAGATCAGCGGGGGGTCTTCGGCGAGTTCGGGGGGCACGCGCCGAGCCTCCATGCCCGCGTTGACGAGTGCAAGGCTGCACAGCACGACCAGACGCGCCACGCCGAGCCAGACCGCTGTCAGGAACAGCGCGTAGAGAAAATGCCCCGTCCAGCTCAAGGTCAGGAACACCGGCCGGTCCGCCAACGACGCCAGTTCGCCGGGCAGCACCGGCGGCATCGCCTGATCCTGGGTCAAGCCCACGAGCTGTGAGACCGGTACGAATTCATAGCCCTTTGCCTTCAGCGTATCGATCAGTTCGGGCAGGGCCTTTACCGTCTCTGAACGATCGCCGCCCGAGTCATGCAGGAGAACGACTTCGCCGCGGCGGTCGGTGTTGGTGTCCGACAGCTGGGCCAGTGTGCGCGAGATGATCTCGGCAGCGGGCGGGCGCTGCCAGTCGTCCGGATCGATATGCAGACCCACCGTGACGTAGCCGAGCGCCTGGGCCTGTTGGATCGGCACCAATTCGTCGCTGGTCGTCGGCTCGGCGTCCCCGAGGTAAGGGGGGCGGAACAGCCGTAGCGACCGGCCGGTGATTGCCTGGAACAAGCGCTGGGTCGCGTTCATCTCCAGCGCCATGATGCCGGGGGAGGTGTCGGCGAGATTGGGATGCGTGAAGGTGTGGCTGCCGATATCGTGGCCGTCGTCGAGGATCTTCTGGACCAGACCGGGGTAATATTCGGCGTTCTGGCCGATGATGAAGAAGGTCGCCTTGACGTTCTTTTCCTTGAGGATATCCAGGATCTGCTGGGTCCAGACCGGGTCCGGGCCGTCGTCGAAGGTAAGCGCGACCTTGCCCGGCTTGAAGCCGAAGCGCTGGATCACATAGGAGGTCGGCAGGCGGGTGAAGGACTCGTCATCGACGTCGCCGTAATTCGGGTCGGTCTCGAAGGTCCGGGCGCCCGGCGTCGGCGCCGCGGCGACGTGGAGGATTTCGCCCATGCCTTCGAAATCGATGTCGGTGCCCATCGCGATCTCGTGCAGCCCGTCGGGCGCCGGCGCGTTGTAGCTGCGGCCCATCACCGACCAGATCGAGGGATCTTCGGCGCCGAGCCGCCACAAGGCATAGCCGGCGGGACGATAGACGTCGGCGGCATGGATCTGGTTGAACGCCGTGACGCCGTCGAGGAACCAGATCTCGTGCGTGGAGCCGTCGTCTTCGACGTACGAGAAGTGCGGATTGTTGGTAGCAGGGTCGAACTCGATATCGGCTTCCGAGTCGCGCGCCGCCAGCACGGCTTCCTGGAAGGTCACCGTCTGCGCGCCGCCGC
>CAIUCF010000242.1 GCA_903897565.1 uncultured Rhodospirillales bacterium
TGACCGCGACCGAGCCGGTATGATAGGCGCTCTTGGCCTCGTCCTGCAGGGTCGTGTGACGCAGCAGGCTGTCGCGATCCAGCGTGACGCTGGTGACCGAGTTGTTCCAGTACTTGCCCGATCCCGCCCAGATTTCGAACAGGGAAGCCTCGGCACCGGCGCCGAGCGCGATATGGCCGCGGCTATGGACGGCGATCGGATTGGCGGACTCGGTCCAGTAGAGGCAGCGGACCGGACGCTCCAGCCTGACACCCGCGGGCAGCACCAGGGCGAGCCCGTCGCTGAACACGCCGATATTGAGGTCGGTCAGCGCCTGCGCACGCTCGGCCGTCGGCCGCAGCAACGCCGCGGCGGCGTCGCCATGGCTCGCGCTCCAGGCGGCGAAACTGCCGAGATAGACGCCCTGCGGCAAGTTCCCGATCCGCGACCGCTCGACCGCGAAACGGCCGTTTACGAAGACGACGAGGTCGCTCTCCGGGTCCTGGTGCGCCAGCACCGCGTCGAGCGCCGCCGAGGCGCCGATCTCGCCGGCCGGCTCGAAGATGGTCTCGACGATCGGCTCGAGATCGGTATAGCGCCAATCCTCGAGCTTGCGCGTCGGCCAGCCGAGTGCGGCGAAGCTGCCCTTGGCGTCCTGGCGCAGACGGTCGAGCCAGAGGGGATCGTGGGTGGTCATGTCGATGGCCCCGATCACGCCGCGTTCACGGACGCGTAGCCGGTCTTTTCCAGCTCCAGCGCCAGGCTCTTGTCACCCGACCGCACGATCCGGCCACCGGCCAGGACATGGACGACATCCGGCACGATATAGTCGAGCAGGCGCTGATAATGGGTGATCAGGACGAAGGCGCGATCGGGCGTGCGCAGTTTGTTGACGCCCTCGGAGACCTGGCGCAGCGCGTCGATGTCGAGGCCGGAATCGGTCTCATCCAGGATCGCCAGCTTCGGCTCCAGCAGCGCCATCTGGAAGATCTCGTTGCGCTTCTTCTCGCCGCCGGAAAAGCCGACATTGACCGCGCGGTTCAGCAGATCCTCGCGCAGGTCGAGCAGCTTCAAGGTCTTGCGTACGGCTTTCAGGAACTGGCCGGCATCGAGTTCCGGCTCGCCGCGATGGCGCCGGCCGGCATTCACCGCCGCACGCAGGAAGTAGAGATTGTTCACGCCCGGCAGCTCGACCGGATACTGGAAGGCGAGGAACACGCCCTCGCGCGCCCGCGTGTCGGCGGCGAGATCGAGCAGGTTCTTGCCCATGTACTCGACGGTGCCCTCGGTCACCTCATAGCCGTCGCGGCCCGACAGCACCGCGGCCAGGGTCGACTTGCCGGAACCGTTCGGCCCCATGATGGCGTGGACCTCGCCGGCCTTCACCGACAGGTCGATGCCCTTGAGGATTTCCCGGCCATCGACGCGGGCATGCAGATTCTTGATTTCGAGCATATTCATTTCCGTATTCTTCAAACTCAAGTCCTCCCCCTCGATGGGGGAGGATTTAGGTGGGGGTGATGCGGCGGGCAAATTGATCTACCCTGCGGACATCACCCCCACCCCGACCCTCCCCCATCAAGGGGGAGGGAGAAACAAATGGATACCGCCATCAGCCGACGCTGCCTTCGAGACTGACGGCGAGGAGCTTCTGCGCTTCCACCGCGAATTCCATGGGGAGTTCCTTGAGGACCTCCTTGGCGAAGCCGTTGACGATCAGCGACAGCGCGTCGTCGGGCGACAGCCCGCGCTGGACGCAGTAGAACATCTGGTCCTCGCTGATCTTCGACGTCGTCGCCTCGTGCTCGACCCGCGCCGAGCGGTTATAGACATCGATATAGGGCACGGTGTGGGCGCCGCAGCGATCGCCGATCAGCAGCGAGTCGCAGCGCGTCGTGTTGCGCGCGCCCGCGGCCTTGGGCAGCACCTTGACGAGGCCGCGATAGGTGTTCTGGCCGCGGCCCGCCGAAATGCCCTTCGAGATGATCGTCGACTTCGTGTTCTTGCCGATATGGATCATCTTGGTGCCGGTATCGGCCTGCTGATAATGATTGGTCAGTGCCACCGAGAAGAATTCGCCGACCGAATTGTCGCCGGTCAGCACGCAGCTCGGGTATTTCCAGGTCACGGCCGAGCCGGTCTCGACCTGGGTCCAGGAAATCTTGGCATTGTCGCCGCGGCACTCGCCGCGCTTGGTGACGAAATTGTAGATGCCGCCCTTGCCCTCGGCATCGCCGGGGTACCAGTTCTGCACCGTCGAATACTTGATGGTAGCGTCCTTCAACGCGACCAGCTCGACCACGGCGGCATGGAGCTGGTTCTCGTCGCGCATCGGCGCGGTGCAGCCTTCGAGGTAGCTCACATGCGAGCCCTCGTCGGCGATGATCAGGGTGCGCTCGAACTGGCCGGAATTGGCGGCGTTGATGCGGAAATAGGTCGACAGCTCCATCGGGCAGCGCACGCCCTTGGGGATGTAGACAAACGAGCCGTCGGAGAAGACCGCCGAATTGAGCGCGGCGAAGAAATTGTCCGTCGTGGGCACGACCGAGCCGAGATATTCGCGCACCAGGTCGGGATGCTCGCGCACCGCCTCGCCGAACGAACAGAAGATCACGCCCATCTTGGCGAGCTCGCCCTTGAAAGTGGTCGCGACCGAGACCGAATCGAACACGGCATCGACGGCGACGCCAGCCAGCGCCGCGCGCTCATGCAGTGGAATACCGAGCTTCTCGTAAGTCTTCAGCAACTCGGGATCGACCTCGTCGAGCGACTGGTATTTCGGCGTCGTCTTCGGCGCCGAATAATAGGTCGAGGCCTGGTAGTCGATCGGCTCGATCTTGAGCTTGGTCCAATCCGGAGTCGGCATCTTCAGCCAGGCGCGGAAACACTCAAGCCGCCATTCCAGCAGCCATTCCGGCTCGCCCTTCTTGGCCGAAATGAACCGAACCGTGGATTCATCGAGCCCGATCGGGGCAGAATCGCTCTCGATATCGGTGACGAAACCGTATTTATAGACGTCGGCCGCAGCAACGACCTCGCGCGCAGTGGCGCTCATGGGGTGACCTCTTGGGCAGACGGTGTGAATTGCGCGAACAGCGCCATGGCGGAACTCTTGGGCTCGGGCGTGCTCATCTCGGCGAGCGTCACCTGGCTCAGGGCCAGGGCGACGGCGTCGTTGATCTTGGCCCAATGCGGCCGGGTCGGGCAGAACTGGTTGCGGGCGCAAGGCCCGGCATGGCTGGTGCACTCGGTCAGGGCGAAGGCGCCGTCGATCGAGGCGACGATGTCGGAGATCGAGATATCCTCGGCGTCGCGCGCCAGGCGATAGCCGCCCGTCGCGCCGCGCACGGCCGTGACGATGCCGCCCTTGGCAAGCAGTTTCAGGACCTTCGCCACGGTGGTCTGCGGCAGCACGGTGACGGCAGCGAGCTGCGTCGCCGTCATTTGCTCCGGCGTCGCCGCCAGCTGTGTCGCGATGATAACGCCGTAATCGGCGAGCTTCGACAGGATGATCATGTCCCCAACCTCATTGAGGACTAAATTAGTGCGGATTGATCGAAGCGGCAAGGCCGGATCAGGAATAAGCCCCGCGTCTCCTGCAAGGGACGGCTTCGGCGAGGGGGAGGCTCGGAGGACTTCTCCCCGCACATCCCCTATTTCGTCAGTCCCGCGAAAGCGGGAATCCAAACATCCGCGACGCTGCTGCACCACCGGGAGGATCGGGCGACGCCTCCGAAAGATTAAGCCACATCAACGACCGCTGGATTCCCGCTTTCGCGGGAATGACGATCTAAGAAATCATCCTCCTCCTCACACCACCACCGGCGCGCTGGCGCCGTCCATCGAGATGTTGACGCCGGTGATGTAGCTGGCGCGGTCGGAGGCCAGGAACAGGGTGGCATCGGCGATGTCCTCCGGCGTGGCCATCCGGCCCATGGGGATCTTGGCGAGCGCGGCAGCCAGCGCCTGATCTTCGGTGACACCCTGCAATGCCGCCTCCGCGCGCATGCCCTCGGCGACGCGCCCGGTCTGGGTCAGGCCGGGATTGAGGCCGACGACGCGGACGCCGGCCGCGGCATAGGCGGTGGCGAGCCCCGCCGTTGCCAGCATCAACGCCGCATTGGCGGCCCCGCCGGCGATGTGGGTCGCGTGCGCA
>CAIUCF010000243.1 GCA_903897565.1 uncultured Rhodospirillales bacterium
GCGTTCCGGGTCATCGTCGATTCGATCGAGCAATGCTACCAGGCGCTGGGCGCGATCCATCGTGAGTACCCGGTCGTGCCGGGCCGCTTCAAGGACTATATCTCGACGCCGAAACCCAATGATTACAAGTCGTTGCATACCGGCATCATCGGCCCCGAGCGGCAGCGCATCGAGATCCAGATCCGCACCAAGGAGATGCACGAGGTCGCCGAACTCGGTGTTGCCGCGCATTGGACCTACAAGCAGGCCGACGCCCGCCACGAGGGTCGTCAGTATCGCTGGCTGCGCGAATTGCTCGACATCCTGGAGCACGCCTCGAACCCCGAGGAATTCCTCGAGAACACCAAGCTCGAGATGTACCAGGACCAGGTCTTCTGCTTCACCCCGAAGGGCGACTTGATCGCCCTGCCGCGCGGCGCGACCCCGGTCGATTTCGCCTATGCCGTCCACAGCGTGGTCGGCGATACCTGCGTCGGCGCCAAGCTCAACGGCCGCATCGTGCCGCTGCGCACGCAGCTCGCCAATGGCGATCAGGTCGAGATCGTCACCTCGAAGGCGCAGACGCCGTCGCCGACCTGGGAACGCTTCGTCGTCACCGGCAAGGCGCGCGCGCGGGTCCGCCGCTTCGTCCGCCAGCAGCAGCGCACGCAATACGTCAATCTCGGCCGCGAGATCCTCACCAAGGCGTTCCGGCAGGAGCATCTGGAGCTGACGGAGAAGGCGCTCGAGGGCTCGCTCAAGCATTTCAACTGCGGCAATGTCGACGATCTTTATGCCGCCGTCGGTGAGGGGCTCGTCACCAAGGGCGAAGTCCTCAACGCGGTGTTCCCGAACCGGGCGGAGCGTGCTTCTGCCAAGGTCGTGCCGTTGGTCCGTGCGCGCCGGCCGATGGACAATGCGGTCCCGATCCGCGGCATGATCCCCGGCATGGCGCTGCATTTTGCCGGCTGCTGCCATCCCCTGCCGGGCGACCGCATCGTCGGCATCGTCACGACCGGCAAGGGGGTCACGATCCACACCGTCGATTGCGAGACGCTGGAGAGCTTTACCAACATGCCGGAGCGCTGGCTCGACGTCGCCTGGGACGCCGGCGAGGACGGGGTCGCCCATGTCGGCCGCATCTCGGTGATGGTCGGCAATTCTCCCGGCAGCCTCGGCAGCCTGACGACGATCATCGGCAAGAACAACGGCAACATCACCAACCTCAAGATCACCAATCGTTCGGCGGATTTCTTCGAGATCCTGGTCGATATCGAGGTCAAGGACGTCAAGCATCTCAGCAACGTCATCGCGGCACTGCGATCGACCCCGGTCATCAATTCGGTCGAACGCGCCCGCGGCTGAGCGGCGGCGTTCTTTATGAGTGACGCGTCATGAGTTTCATCCATCCGCATCTTCGTCTCGGCGTGAACATCGATCACGTCGCGACCATCCGCAACGCCCGGGGCGGTAGCCATCCCGATCCGGTACGCGCGGCGATCCTCGCGGTCGAGGCCGGCGCCGACGGCATCACCGCGCATCTGCGCGAGGACCGCCGCCACATCACGGATGACGACATTACGCGGCTGATCGCGGAGATCGAACGTCCGCTCAATCTCGAAATGGCCGCGACCGACGAAATGCAGACGATCGCGCTGCGCCATCGCCCCCATGCCTGCTGCCTCGTCCCCGAGCGGCGCGAGGAGCGCACGACCGAGGGCGGCCTCGATGTCGTGTCCGGCTACAGCCATCTCGCGCCCTACGTCGCGCGGCTGCGCGATGCCGGCATTCGGGTGTCGTTGTTCATCGCACCCGACACGGCCCAGGTCGAAACCGCCGCGCGGCTCGGCGTGCCGGTGGTCGAGTTCCATACCGGCCCTTACTGTCACGCGGCCGGGCCGGGGCGGGCGGATGAACTCGCCCGTCTGGCGCGGGCATCGAGCCTTGCCCATGGGCTCGGCATCGAATGCCATGCCGGCCACGGGCTCGATTACGAAAGCGTGGTCGACGTCGCCGCCTTGCCGGAGCTCGCCGAGCTCAATATCGGCCATTTCCTGATCGGCGAGGCGATCTTCATCGGCCTCGCCGAGTCGATCCGCGGCATGCGGGCGGCGATGGCGCGCGGTCGCAACCGCCCGGCATGAAAATCATCGGCCTCGGCTCCGATCTGATCGATATCCGACGCATCGAGAAGAGTCTGGGTCGCTTCGGCCAGCGCTTCATTCAGCGCGTCTTCACCGCCGAAGAGCAGGCGCGCTCGGAACGCAAGCTCAACCGCGCGGCCAGCTACGCCAAGCGCTTCGCCGCCAAGGAAGCCTGCGCCAAGGCACTCGGCACCGGCTTCTCGAAGGGCGTGTTCCTGCGTGATATCGGCGTCATCAATCTGTCGACCGGGCAGCCGACGCTGCGCCTGACCGGCGGCGCGAAGGCCCGGCTGGATGCCCTGACGCCGCCAGGAATGGTCGCAGACCTCCACCTGACGCTCACCGACGAGCCGCCGATGGCGCAGGCGATGGTCATGATCGTAGCGATGCCGGCCTGAGCCGAGATCAGGCCTTCGCCAGCTCGGCCTCGATCGCAGCGATGATGATCGGATCGTCGGGTGCGATGTCCGGGGCGAAACGGCCGACGACTTCGCCTTCGCGGTTGACCAGGAACTTCTCGAAGTTCCAGGTCACGTCGGTCGCCCGGCCGGGCTTGATGCCGTAGCCGGCGAGCATGTCGCGAAACTTGCTGTCCGGCTTGAAGAAGGCGAGCGGCTTGGCGTCGATCAAGGCGGCGTAGAGCGGGTGCTGGCCGTCGCCCTTGACCGTGATCTTCTCGTACATAGGGAAGCGGACGGCGAACTTGGTCGAGCAAAATTCCTGGATCTCGGCGTTGGTGCCCGGCTCCTGCGCCCCGAACTCGTTGGCAGGAAAGCCGAGGACCTTGAAGCGGCGATCCTTGTACTTGTCGTAGACGGCTTGTAGCGCGGTGTATTGCGGTGTCAGGCCACAGGCCGAGGCGACGTTGACGATCAGGAGTACGTGTTCCTTGTGGTCGCGCAGGCTGGTTTCCGAGCCATCGATGCGGCGGACGGGGATTTCATAAAGCAATGCGGCCATTTCGGGCATCCTGGAGCAGTGATTGGGTTAGTGTCTTGTCTTAAACCTATCTTTTAATGGGACCCGCGGGCAAGGACGAGGCATTATGTCGTCCTGACGCCAATCCCGGCCGCGATGCGGCTTGACGGGTGCCCGCGCCGTGGGCTTCATGGCGACCCTGACAGACCCCGGTCTACGCGAAGGAAAGATGAGCGCATCCGTGTCCAAGAATGACCTCGTGCCAGGCCCCAAGACCGGTAAGTCGGAGGGGCTCGGCGAGACGATCCGCACGATCGTGACGATCCTGGTCGCGGTGGTTCTGGTTAGAACATTCGCCTTCGAA
>CAIUCF010000244.1 GCA_903897565.1 uncultured Rhodospirillales bacterium
AATGGATGCAGGGCAAGATCGGCCGCCTGAAGCAGCCGCGCCAGATCGATTTCGAACGCGAACTGCCGCGGCACCAGACCGGCAAGCTCTACAAGCGCCTGCTGCGCGACCGCTACTGGGCGGCGGCGAAGGGCGGCTGAGGGCCGGGCGCGTTATCGTCCTCAACACATAAAATCGCCGTCATTGCGAGGAGCGAAGCGACGAAGCAATCCAGGGCCGCTGCACAATTCTGGATTGCTTCGCTCCGCTCGCAATGACGGAAATTATCTGGGAAGAGCGCGGTTTCTCTTTGTAATGCCTCGCCTCGTCACGCCGGAACGAGTTTCTTCCCATAAGCCGCGACCTCGACCTCGACCGTGTCGAGGTACTCGATGATTTCGGCAAAGCCGCCCTTGGCGACCTTGAAATAGAACATGTAGTGGGGCTGGCTATAGGGGCCGGTCGGGCCGATGCCGGTGCCGGAGGCGCGCAGGGCCGCCTTGTCGCCCTCGACGATGAGATCGCCGAAGGTCAGCGACGGCGAACTCGGCCAGGTCGCGATCGGGGCGAGGAAGCGCTCGAAGACGTCCTTGCGGCCGTGGAACGTACCGGACAGCGGCGTCTTGCCGATCAGGATATAGGTGCCGTCCTCGTTGATCATGTTGAAGGCATCGACCGCCCGGCCGGCGGCGATATGATCGATGAAGGCTTGCACCAGGGCGCGGGTGTCGCTCATGTCGTTTCCCTTTAAGTCGTTTCTTGTTTGGCGGAGCGATGGTTTCATCGGCTCGTAACGGGGGTCAAGCAATGATTTGCCATCACGCGATGGCAAAACCGAAGCAGCTGTGTAAACTATCAACAAAATGAATGCGCGAGCGAGGCAAGCCGCCGCCGCCCCATCTCGCGCCCGGCGAACCCACCGTAGAAAGGTCAAGAAACATGAGCGCCGCCGTTACGCCCTTCACCCTCGCCATCCCCCAGGCCGAACTCGACGATCTCAAGCGCCGGCTGCAGGCGGTGCGCTGGCCCGAGAAGGAGCTCGTCGACGATTGGTCGCAGGGTGCGCCGCTCGCCGCCGTTCAGAAGCTCGTAGACTATTGGCGCGATCACTACGACTGGCGGCGTTGTGAGGCGATGCTGAACGGCTTCGGCCAGTTTAAGACCGAGATCGAGGGCGTCGACATCCACTTCCTCCACGTCAAGTCGCCCCACGCCAACGCCATGCCGCTGATCCTCAGCCATGGCTGGCCGGGCTCGGTGATCGAGTTCCACAAGGCGATCGGGCCGTTGACCGATCCGGTGAAATACGGCGGCAAGGCCGAGGATGCCTTCCATGTCGTCGTGCCATCGCTGCCCGGTTTCGGCTTTTCCGGCAAGCCGACCAAGACCGGCTGGGGCGTCGGCCAGATCGCCAAGATCTGGTCGATCCTGATGCCGCGGCTCGGCTATACCCGCTACTGCGCCCAGGGCGGCGACTGGGGCGCCATCATCACGACGCAACTCGGATTGCTCTATCCGAAGGAACTCGCCGCCGTCCATGTCAATATGCCAGTGGTGCTGCCGCAGCCGCCCTACGAGAACTTGAGCCCGGAAGAGGCCGAGATGCTCGCCGGGCTCGGCGAGTATGATCGCTGGGATGCCGGCTATTCCAAGCAGC
The DNA here is from genome assembly GCA_903897565.1 of uncultured Rhodospirillales bacterium. Lineage (GTDB taxonomy): Bacteria > Pseudomonadota > Alphaproteobacteria > ATCC43930 > CGMCC-115725 > CAIXXC01. The sequence goes on from CAIUCF010000244.1 coordinate 1,637, forward strand.
AATCGACGCGGCCGCAGACGATCGGCTACGGGCTGGCGGACTCGCCGGTCGGCCAGGCGGCCTGGATTTTCGAGAAGCTGTGGTCGTGGAGCGATTGCCATGGCGATCCGACCAACGTCTTCAGCTATGACGAGATGCTCGACAACATCATGCTGTACTGGCTGCCCAACAACGCGGCGTCGTCGGCGCGGATCTACTGGGAGAGCTTCAACACGGCGTTCTTCGGCGCGAAGATCGACTGTCCGATCGGCTACAGCATCTTCCCCGAGGAGATCTATAAGGGTGCACGCAGCTGGGCCGACCGCTTCTCGACGAAGCTGATCCATTGGGGGACTCCAGCCAAGGGCGGCCATTTCGCTGCCTTCGAGCAGCCGGAGCTGTTCGTCAATGAAGTCCGGACCTGCTTTGCCCAGATGCGTTAGCCTGTCACCAGGCGTTTGCGCCTTGTCGTTCCATTGCTTGTGAAGAGAGACTGAACACATGAGCGCTGCCATTACGCCCTTTACCCTCGCCATTCCCCAGGCCGAGCTCGACGACCTCAAGCGCCGGCTCCAGGCGGTGCGCTGGCCCGAGAGGGAGCTTGTCGATGATTGGTCGCAGGGCGCGCCGCTCGGCCATGTCCAGAAGCTCGTCGAGTACTGGCGCGACCAATACGACTGGCGCCGCTGCGAGGCGATGCTGAACGGCTTTGGCCAGTTCAAGACCGAGATCGAGGGCGTCGATATCCATTTTCTTCATGTCAAGTCGCCGCATCGGAACGCCATGCCGCTGATCCTGACCCATGGCTGGCCGGGATCGGTCATCGAGTTCTACAAGGCGATCGGGCCGTTGACCGATCCGGTGAAATATGGCGGCAAAGCCGAGGACGCCTTCCATGTCGTGATTCCCTCGATGCCGGGCTACGGGTTTTCAGGCCGACCGCCGACGACCGGCTGGGGCGTACGCAAGTTTGCCGAGCTGTGGTCCGTGCTGATGCCGCGGCTCGGCTACACACGCTATTGTGCCCAGGGTGGCGACTGGGGATCGGCGGTAACCACCCAGCTCGGACTCCTCTATCCGAAGGAGCTCGTGGCCGTGCATGTCAATCTGCCGATCGTCCTCCCTCAGCCGCCTTTCGAGAACCTGAGTCCGGAGGAAGCCGAGATGCTGGCGGGGCTGCAGCGCTACGACCAGTGGGATGCCGGTTATTCGAAGCAGCAATCGACCCGGCCGCAGACGATCGGCTACGCCCTCGCCGATTCCCCGGTCGGCCAAGCCGCCTGGATTTACGAGAAGATGTGGTCTTGGAGCGATTGCCAGGGCGATCCGCTCAACGTCTTCAGCTATGATGAGATGCTCGACAACATCATGATGTATTGGTTGCCCAATAACGCGGCATCCTCGGCGCGGCTCTATTGGGAGAGCTTCAACGGCGGTTTCGTCGCCGCGAAGATCGAATGCCCGATCGGCTATAGCGTCTTCCCCGGGGAAATCTACAAGGCGGCGCGCAGCTGGGCGGAAAAATGCTCGACCAATCTGATCCACTGGGGCGAGCCGCCGCGCGGTGGCCATTTCGCCGCCTTCGAACAGCCGGAGCTCCTCGTCGAAGAAATTCGGACGTGTTTCGCGAAGGTGCGATAGCGCGGGACAGCGCAAACGCATTCCGCCGTTCTCGCTACCGACTTGCAATCAACCAATAAGACGTACGACAGCGTCTGATACTGAAGGAAGTTCACGCATGACGACCATGAAAGCGTATGAGATCGGCGCGGCCAACGGCCTCGACACCTATCGTCTCGTCGACCGGCCGATGCCGGCGCCCGGCCCGGGCGAAGTCCTGGTCCGCATGCGCGCGGCTTCGCTGAACTTCCGCGATATCCTGCTGGCGAGCGGCCAGTATCCCTTCCCATCCGATGTCACGCATATCTCGCCCTTGTCCGACGGCGCCGGCGAGGTGGTCTCGGTCGGCGCCGGCACGAGTTATTTCGTCCCCGGTGATCGCGTTGCCGGCATCTTCTCGCAGAGCTGGCAGGGCGGCGCCCAGGTCGATGACGCCTGGTTCACGGCGCTCGGCGGCGGTATCGACGGCGTGCTGCAGGAATACCGGGTGTTCCACCAGACCGGCCTCGTTCGCCTGCCCTATCACCTCAGCTTCGAGGAAGGCGCGACCTTGCCCTGCGCCGCGGTGACGGCGTGGAACGCGCTCTACGGGTTGAAGCCATTGCAGGCGGGCCAGACGGTGCTGGTGCTGGGGACCGGCGGAGTCTCGATCTTCGGCCTGCAGCTCGCCCATGCTGCCGGCGCCCGCGTGATCGCGACCTCGTCCTCGAACGCCAAGCTGGAGAAGGCCAAGGCGCTCGGCGCCGACGAGGTCATCAACTACAAGACCCATCCGGATTGGGCGACAGAGGTCAAGCGCCTCACGGGCGGCCGCGGCGTCGATCACGTCATCGAGATCGGCGGCACCGGCACTCTGGCGCAGTCGATCGGTTCGGTGAATATCGGCGGCGTCGTCAGTCTGGTGGGTCTGCTGGCGGCCGCGGATGCGCCGTCCATGAACCCGATGCCGATCCTGACGTCGGGCGCGATCGTCCGCGGCGTGCTGGTCGGCTCGCGCGAGCTGTTCGAGAACATGAATCGCGCCATCGCCCATCACCGCATCAAGCCGGTGATCGACTCGGTCTTCCCGTTCGCCCAGGCGGCCAAGGCCCTGCAGGCGCTGCACGCGCAAAACCATGTCGGCAAGATCGTCATCAAGATCGGCGACTGACCGGACAGGGTGACCGGATACGGAGCGGCCCGCTGACGGCCGCGCCGTGCTCCGGCTAGTTGATGCCCTGTTCCGCGATGTCGAGATAGTCGGAGAGATCGTGGACACAGCGCAGGGACGCCGCTGAATCCGCGATGATCGCCGCCTGCTCGAGGGCTGCGCCGATCTCGGTGATGGCGGGGAAGCCGAACATGCCGCCTGCGCCGCGCATGCCATGGCCGAGAAATTCCACCGTGCGGAAATCCTGCTGGTCGAGCGCTTCGGTCATTCGGATCACGTCGAGCCGACGGTTGCGCAGGAACAGGGGGACACGATCGGCGAATTTGCGGACCAGGATGGTGTCGCGCAGCACGTTGGTGTCGGATCGCGGCTGCTGTGAGGGGCCGGCGAATTCGTGGATCGTGCGGAGCAGGACATCCTGCTTGATCGGTTTGGTCAGGTAGGCGGTGCATCCTGCCGCGACGCACATCTCCCGGTCGCCCTTGAGGGCGGCTGCCGTCAGGGCGATGATCGGCGTGGCGGGGCGGTGGTTTTCGCGTTCCCATTCGCGGATCGCGCGCGTCGCCGAAAGCCCGTCCATGACCGGCATCTGGCGGTCCATCAGCACCAGGTCGTAATTGCCGGCGAAGAATTTCTCGCAGGCGGCCAAGCCGTTCTCGGCGATCTCGAGGTGGTACGGCGTGTCCTGGAGGTAGGCCAGGATGATGGTTCGGTTGTCCGGATAATCTTCGACCAGCAGGATCCGGAGCGGTCGCAGGGCGGGAGTCGCGGGGACGCCGACCACCGCTACGGCCTGGGGCAGGAGGCCGGACCATATCTCCAGCGGAATCGCGAAGGAGAATACGCTGCCCTCGCCGACATCGCTTTCCACCCAGATGCGGCCATCCATCAATTCGACGAGCCGTTTGGATATGGTGAGCCCGAGGCCGGAGCCGCCATAGCGTCGTGTCGTCGAAGAGTCCGCCTGGGTAAAGCGATCGAAGACGATGCCCAGCTTGTCTTCGGCGATGCCGATGCCGGTATCTGCAACCGTGAACCGGACGGTGTTTGCGACCGGCGACTCCGCATCCAGGGCGACGCGCAGCGATACCTCGCCGCGTTCGGTGAATTTGATCGCGTTGCCGAGGAGATTGAGCAGCACCTGGCGCAGCCGGGTCGGGTCCCCGACGAGCGAGATCGGCACATCCGGCGCGATGGCGCAGAACAGTCGAAGACCCTTCTGCTGGGCGCGCATGCCGAGCATCTCCATGACCTTCTCGACGAGGTCGGCGAGGGAGAACTCCGTCTTTTCGAGATCGAGCTGCGAGGCTTCGATCTTGGACAGGTCGAGAATGTCGTTGATCAGGTCGAGCAAATTGTCGCTGGCGCGGCGGAAGATCTCGACATAGCGGCCCTGTTCCTCCGACAGCGGCGTCATCGCCAGCAGATCGGCAATGCCCATGATGGCATTTACCGGCGTGCGGATTTCGTGGCTCATGCTGGCGAGGAAGTCTGACTTGGTCTGGCTGGCGCTTTCGGCGGCGGCCTTGGCAAGTTGCAGCTCGGCTTGGACCCGCTTGCTTTCGGTGACGTCGCGCGCCGCCGCGAACACGCCCTGAAGGGTGCGGCCGCGGTCATAGAAGGTGGTGGCGTTGCATGAGACGACAGTGGTCTTGCCGTTGCGGGCGCGCGCGGTTAGCTCGAAATCACTCACCATTTTGTCGCTCAGGACGAGCTTGATGCCGCTCTCGGCGCGATCGGGGTCGGTGAAATGGCTCTTGAATGGCGATCCGATCAACTCGTCGCGGGTACAGTCGGTGAGCGCCTCCATCTGTTTGTTGACGTCGGTGATGATCCCCGATGGGTCGGTGGTCATCAGGGCGTCGATATTCGATTCGATCAGCGAGCGGGTATAGAACTGCTGGTCGCGCAGGCGCTGATCGAGCTTCTGCTGCTCGGCCTCGACCCGCTTACGCGCGGTATTGTCGGTGCCGATCAGCAGATAACCGATGATCGTGTCGTCATGATCGCGCAGAGCGGTGACGGAGACCACGGCTGGGAAACGGCTGCCGTCCTTGCGGAGATAGGTGAGCTCGTAGATGTCCTCGATGCCGCGCGATGCCTTGAACACCAGGGCTTCGAAGCCGGGCGTGATCGTGGTGCCGAGTTCGATGCTGAGGCTGCGGGCGCGGGCGATAAGCTCCGCCGGGTCGGAGATATCGGCCGGGGTAATCGTGTTCATCACGTCGGCGGCGGTGTAG
>CAIUCF010000245.1 GCA_903897565.1 uncultured Rhodospirillales bacterium
CCCCAGTTTGTTGATTTCGCGTAGCCGCGCCCGCCCCCGCGCGAGATGGCCCTTCACGGCATCTATGGAGAGGTCGAGCAGTGCCGCTATTTCGCCCAGCGACTGGTCGAGAACATCCTTCAGCACGACGACGCTGCGCTGGACCACGGGCAATTCGGCGAAGCGCCACACCGCCGTCGCGACGGCTTGGCGTTGCATCAGGATCTCTTCGGCGTCAGGGCGCTCCGAATCGGCGAGACCGGTCGCGGCATCGATCGGCTCGGTCATGCGGATCGCCCCGCCGCGCAAGACATCGAGTGCGCGGTTATGGGCGATGCGGAACAGCCAGGGGCGCAGCGGCGCCGTCTCGTCCAGCGTCGGCAGGGCGACGACCGCGCGCAGGAGCGTATCCTGGACGATGTCCTCGCCGTCGATGACCGAGCCCATGAGCCGCGCGCAATAGCGATGCAGCTCGGGCCGCAACGCCTCGGCCGCGGCGAGCCGTGCGGCATGGTCCGGGGGCTGCCCTGCGCTCCTCAAGCGGTCGCTCCCTCGATGATCGTGACGCCGGTATCGCCCTTGAGGCCCAGGACGACGCCGTCGGCGTATTTCGGGTCGAGCAGAATCGAGACGACATGCTCGCCAAAGGCCCGCGGCGGCATCGGAGCGCCGAAGCGCGCCAGGAACGCCTCGCGACCGACGCCCGCCGCCTTGGCATAGACCGCGGCGGCGGCGTCTCCGATTCCGGTATCGCCAATGATCTGCTGGGGCACGATCGCCTGGAAGCGGATGCCGAGCCCCTGCTGTGCGGCAACGCCGTTGGCGTATTTCGCCATGAACCACAGCATGCGCTTGGCCCCGGCATAGCCGCCCGACAGCGGCGAGCCGTTCTCGCCCGCACCGCTCGATCCCACCAGCACCCGACTGCCGGGCTTGAGCGGCTGCTTCAACGCCGCCTGCAGCCAGTACAGCCCGGCCTTGACGTCGGTCTCCCAGGGCAGGGTGAAATCCGCCCAGCTCAACTGGTCGAGCCTGCCCATCCGTGGTGCAACGCCGGCATTGAGCGCCAGGATATCGGGACGGATCTCGGCGATGATGTCACGAGCAGCCTTCTCGTCGGTGACGTCGGCGGCGATGGTGGATACTCCAAGCCGGTCGCGCACCGCCGCCAACGCTTCCGCCCCACGGGCGACCACTGTCACGTGCGCGCCTTGCGCGACCAGGGCTTCGACCAAGCCGAGGCCCAGGCCGCGGCTGCCGCCGGTGACGACGGCGATCTTGTCTTTCAGGATCATCTGTTCTGCTCCGTTATCCAGGTACAGCAAGAACGATCGAGGTCGCTGAAAGGAGTCACGCTACCGACGCCGGCTATTCCTCCCAGCTGTCGATCTTGAGCTCATGTGGCCAGGGCGTGCCACGACCGGTCTCGACGAGTGCTTTCAGGCTGACCAGGAACACCGCCCATTTGGTGCTGCAATGATGCATGAAGTCGACCGGTTCCCGCCAGCCCTGGTGCTTGAAGAACACCCGCGTCCAATCGCCTTCCCGGCGCAACTCCCAGGTAATCGTGGTGTCGAGCCATTCCGGCGGGCCGTCGATCACCTGCCAGACCACGCGGCTGTCGCGGTCGAGTTCAAGCAGTTTCATGTCGAATCCGCCCTTTCCGAAGCGGAACCGGATGACGTCACCGGGTCCGGTCTCGCCTGTGGTGTCGGTCGTCCACCAGCCGGAAAGCCCGTCGATAGTGGTCAGCGCCCGGTAGACCGCAGGCATCGCGGATTTGATCCCGATCTTGTGCAGAATATCGACCATGGTTGGATCCTCCTCTCAGTGACGGGTGGGATTAAAAGCCTGTTCTTCGCCGCACACCGCGGCGATCCGGCCGGCAACGTGTTTCCAGCCGCCGCTCAGATTGCGCAGCGAGCTGTCGTTGCGCGGGGTGACGAAGCCGCTATGGACCAGGCGCAGCCGGGTTCCCTCTGCCACCTGGGTCAGCGTGAAGGTCACGACCGTGTCGAGGCGCGAGCCGTATCGCTCATTGCGGTCATCGCCGCCCTGCCAGGAGAAGCTGAAGGACTCGTTGGTCGTGATCTCGAGCACCCGGCAATGGATCACCCCGTCCCAGGCGCCGGCGGGATCGGTCTGGAACGTGAAGCGCGCACCCGCGACGGCTTCGAACCCGAGTGGGCTCATCCCGAGCCAGCGGCCGATCAAGGCGCCGGTCGTCAACACCCGCCAGATCACTTCCGGCGGATAGGCAAAGACGTCCTCGATCACGATTTCTCGTGTCGCGGCGTCCGGCGCGGCGACCGTCATGGTTCGACCTCCTCGAGCAGGGCGTGGAGGCCGGCGAAGCGCTCCCGCCAGAACAGATCGTATTGCGCCATCCAATCGACGAGCGGCTTCAGCCCCTCCGGCCGGGCGCGATAATGGACGTTGCGACCTTCCGGGCGATCGATCACGAGGCCGGCCTGTTTCAGCGCCCGCAGATGTTGCGAGATCGCGCCCTGGGTCACGCCGCTGCCCAGCGTCAGTTCGGCGACGGTGATTTCCCGGGAACGCACGATCCGCTCGAACACCGACCGGCGGGTCGGGTCGGCGAGGCTGCGCATGACGGCATCGATCGGGGCTGTTTGCATCATGCAAACACGTTAGTAAATGCTAATGCATTAGTCAATACTAATTGATATCGCCTCTATCATCCCTGCGAAGCGCTCTATTTGTCCTCAAAATCGAGAACGACTCGGCCTTCGATCTCACCGCGATGCATGCGGCTGAAGACGTCGTTGATATTTTCCAGCCTGTCGGTGGTTACGGTCGCGCGGACCTTGCCCGCGGCCGCGAAGTCGAGCGATTCCTGGAGATCGAGCCGGGTACCGACGATCGAGCCGCGAACGGTGATGCCGTTCAGCACGGTATCGAAGATCGAGAGTGGGAAATCGCCTGGCGGCAGGCCGTTGAGCGACACGGTGCCGCCGCGACGGACCATCCCCATCGCCTGCTGGAACGCCTTGGGCGAGACGGCGGTGACCAGAACACCCCGGGCGCCGCCGATCTCCTCCTTGATGAAGGCAGCCGGGTCCTGGGTCAG
>CAIUCF010000246.1 GCA_903897565.1 uncultured Rhodospirillales bacterium
AGGGAACCAGAAATACATGGGCATTGGATAGTATATTAGGAGATGATCTTCAATTGCCAGCGGCGGGGAGAGGTTCTTGAAGGAATTATATTCATTCTCGACTTCGTTCACGCCCCGAAGGAACACATCAAATCTCTTCGTCGACAGCATTCTAAACAGGCCATCATAATTCGATCCGGTAACGACCTGGAAGCCGTTCGTCCGGAGTACGTTGACGTCGTCCCAGCCCTCGCCGAGTCCATAGGAGAAGCGCTTGAGGTCGGCGAGTGAGGTCACGGCCCGGAACCGGGCATCGTCGCCCTTGCGGATGAGAAGGATCCGATAGCCGACGAGGTTCTTGTCGACGGGAATGCGGATCGGGATGCAGGTCTGTTCCAGTTCCGGGCGGATCGACATGTACATCACGTTCAGCCTGCCGCTATCCGTCATGATCTCGTGGGCTTGCCTGATTTCGTCCATCGGCTCCGACGGGGTCATCCGGTACGGACCATCGGCAGACTTGGTGTCGTCCAGCGCTTCCCGAAGAATCCTCCATTGGTACTGATATCTCTGATCGTCGGACGCTTCCGGCGCGTTGTAGATATATGTGTAGGGGAATTTTGCCGTGTCGGCCAAGACGGGCCGGGGCATCGCCGCGCCCAGGAGCAATGCCAGCATCGTGTAGAGGAGGGCCGCTGGCGCGCTCATCGTCCGGCCCGCAGGCCTATCGCCTTGCTGGGGCCGACATGCGGACGGCAGCCGGCACCTCCTAAGCATCGGGCGTCGACGCGGTCGGATTGCCGAGGACGGCGCGCAAAGCGCCCACGAGATCCGCACTCGGGAACGGCTTGTAGAGGAACTGGTCTGCGCCGCGCGCCGTGGCCTCCTGTATCGTCAGCGTCGCGGCGTAGCCGGTCAGCAGGATACACGGCAAACCTGGCCGGATCGCCTTGACCGATTGGATCAGATCAATGCCCTTCAACCCCGGCATCATTTGATCCGTGATCAACAGGCTCCAGTCGCCCACCGATTGCTGGAAGACTTGCAGTGCCTCGATCGCCGAGTGGTAGGTCCTGACATCAAACCCCTCCCGTTTGAGGCGGCCTTCGACCATCTCGGCAAATTCCTCTGAATCGTCGACGAGCAGGACCCGCATGCCGGCGCCGTCCAGCCTACCCTCAGCATTTGGTTCGCCGTCGGAATCCGCCAACGGATCGGAGTCCATCACCGGCAGGTAGACCTCGAACCGCGTTCCCCGGCCGCGTTCCGTATCGACGAGGATCGCGCCGCCATGGCCGAGGATCGCCGCCTGCGCGGTGGCCAGCCCCAGCCCGGTGCCCTGTCGTGCCGATTTGGTCGTGAAAAAGGGATCGAATATGCGGGACAGCGTCTCCTGCGACATGCCGGTGCCGTTATCCTCGACCGAGAGAAGGACGTAGCGGTGTTCGGGCGTCGTGGCGCCGAGCAGCCCGATCACCCGCTCACCTTGCCCGCGCACGAGTTCGATCGCACGGCGGGCGTTGCCCTCGCCACTCGTTGCGGTCAGGAGCGCCAGATTCGCCGAGCCCTCGATCGCGTCACGCGCCGCAACCCGGATCGCGCCGACGCCGCCGGCCTGAGCATCCCGCGCGTTGACGCACAGATTGATGATGACCTGGGCGAGAAAACTGCGGTCGCCACGAACATAGCCTCTGGCATCCTCGATATCGACCGACAGCTCGGCAGTATCGGCGAGGACCGCGCGGACGAGCTCCAGCGTCTCGCGCAGCAGATCACGGATCGGAAACATCACCGGTGCGCTTGCCGACTGGCTGGCAAAGCTCAGTATCTTGCGAACCAGGCTCCTGCCCTGCTCGGCCGCCCCGAGAATGCGCTTGGCGTACCGGTTGCTCGACTCACTTTCCGGCGTATCCTCCTCGATGAAGCCGGCAAATCCGCTGATCGCGCCGA
>CAIUCF010000247.1 GCA_903897565.1 uncultured Rhodospirillales bacterium
GGTGCGCAGATCGGTCGCGCCTTCGTTCACCGCCTGCGCCTTGCCATGGTTGGGCGGCAGGGTGCCGGAGCCGGCCTCCAGATAGGGCGGGTTGGCCATGATGTGGTCGAAGCTGCCGGGGCTGAGCCGCGGCGGCGGGTTGCGGATATCGCCGACCATGCCCGCGACCTGGTCGTCGAGACGGTTGAGCGAGGCGTTGTCGCCGAGCAGGCGGATCAGGTCGCGCTGGATATCAATCCCCGTAACCCGCACCCCGGGGCAGCGGGTGGCGAGACACATCGCCGCGGCCCCGGTGCCGGCGCCGATCTCGAGTACCGCCTCGCCCGACACGGCCGGCACCGCTGCGGCGAGCAGCACCGGGTCGATCGCGGCGCGCAATCCCTCGGCCGGTTGCCGCAAAACCACGCGACCGCCGAGCAGCTTATCCTCGGTCAAGCCGGGCGGCAGCGGAGTCGCATTCAAATTCACCACAACCCCGGTCATGCCGATCCTTGTTCGTTGGCGTCACGTCGTCGCCATAGTATCGCTTAAGCACGAGAAATTGCAGGCGGAAACGGCTGCGAACCCGGCCGAGGTCGCTTGACCGCCGCACCGCTCACCCTATTGTGACGGTTGAGCGGTGTCATGTACCGTTTGACGAATAAGAAACGCCGGGTTAGGGCAGGGCATCACCCCGAGGGAGTAACAAGAATTGGCGGTTTCACTGCCTAGTTTCGACGATGGGTCCGCAGGCGGCCGGGCTGCGGTCACCGACCTGAACGCGATCCAGGAGCTGGTGGCCGGCGATCTCGAGCGCGTCAATGCCCTGATCATGGCCCATATGCAGAGCCCGGTCGTGCTGATCCCGCAACTGGCCGGCCATATCATCGCCGCCGGCGGCAAGCGGCTGCGCCCGATCTTGACTCTAGCGGCGGCGCGGCTGTGCGAGTACGAGGGCGAGCGCCACTACCCGCTCGCCGCCGCGATCGAGTTCATGCACACTGCCACCCTGCTGCATGATGACGTCGTCGATTCGAGCGATCTGCGCCGCGGCCTCGCCACCGCCAATGCCGTCTGGGGCAACAAGCCCTCTGTCCTGGTCGGCGATTTCCTGTTCAGCCGCGCCTTCCAGATGATGATCCTCGACGGCTCGCTGCCGGTGCTGAAGATCCTGGCTGACGCCTCGGCGACCATCGCCGAGGGCGAGGTGCTGCAGCTGATCACCGCCAACGACATCTCCGCCACCGAAGAGGCCTATCTCCAGGTGATCGCGGCCAAGACCGCGGCGCTGTTCTCCGCCGCCACCAAGATCGGCGCCGTGGTCGCCGGGCGCTCGGAAGCCGAGATCGCGGCGGTCGAGCAATACGGCCATCATCTTGGCATGGCGTTCCAGCTGATCGACGACATGCTCGACTTTTCGGCCCGCGAGGTCGAACTCGGCAAGGCGATCGGCGATGATTTCCGCGACGGCAAGATGACCCTGCCGATCGTGCTGGCCATCGCCAAGGCCGATGAGGAAGAACGCGCCTTCTGGCATCGCACGATGGAGGAGCAAGAGCAGAACGAGGGCGATCTCGAGCACGCGATCACCCTGCTGCGCCGCCACCGCACCCTGGAGCAGACCTTCGAGCGCGCCCGCGAATTCGGTGACCGCGCCGAGGCCGCGCTGAGCATCTTCCCCGATTCCCCCGCCCGCCGCGCCATGCTCGACGTCGTCGCCTTCTGCCTGCAGCGCGGCTATTAGCGACCGTTTTCCCCTCAGTCAGATAATGGTTGTCAGCCCGGGGGTTGGCCTTTATAAGGTCGCACCTCGGCGGACGGAGTGTAGCTCAGCCTGGTAGAGCACTAGCTTCGGGAGCTAGGGGCCGGAGGTTCGAATCCTCTCACTCCGACCAAACGCCGTGGCCCTTCGAATGCCCTCCGGGGCGGCGAAGGCGCCTCGGTAAAAGACGAGAGGCTTGCGTCGGGCGATGAATATCGCTACCTCACCGCTCGGATAGCGGTTCTGGTCCGACGAAGCCGGACACGGCGGGCGTGTAGCTCAGCGGTAGAGCACTACGTTGACATCGTAGTGGTCGGAGGTTCGATCCCTCTCGCGCCCACCAAACTTTCCAAAGAAAATCGAAACATTGTCGACAACCAAGGGCGCTCAGCGGCTTCGTCCTTGTTTGGCCGACCGGTTCTTCCCAGGGTCGCTGATCTGCCGACGTGCACTTGCCTCCTTGAATGGTCGAAGCCACCCGTTCGGCAACTGAGTTAGTTGCCGGTGCGGGCCTGAGTCGACGATACTTCGGCCCTGCTGAGGTCGCCGCGGGATGCTCGCATTAACTGGGGGGCCACGCTTCTGCTGCGAGCACCCGCTGCGGCCACGCCTACTGCTTCCAAGTTGGTCGATCGGCGCCGAGAGGGGCCGCAGGTCGTTGCCAAAACATTGGGACCCCCTCGATGTCGAGAGGGGCTTTGAGGCGTCGAGCGGGTCCCCAGAAAGTCGCCTCGGGATATTTGCTCACGTCGTCGTCGCTCTCGGGGGCGAGGGCTCCGACGGCAGATCCAGTCAGATGACCGCTCAGCAATCCGGCTGTCCGTGCGAGCGACGTTCGCGCTGCAACTCCTCGCCCCGTCTCAAGCAGGTTCACGAGGCCGAGTACCGCTGCGGCAGCCATCAGATATCCCGTCGCGTGGTCAAGCGCTTGTACCGGCAGAGGCGTTGGGTGGTCCTTGCCGAGAAGTCTCATCCCCGCCTCGGCGATGCCGCCACTCATCTGGACCAGGCTGTCGAAACCACGCCGTAGCCGCCACGGCCCCGACCAGCCATACGCATCCAAACAAACATCGATCAGACCAGGCCGGATTTGGTTTCGTGCAGTCGAGCCGAGCCCGAGCCGATCCAGCGCGTCCGGCCGGTAACCGTGGATCAGGATGTCCGCCTGAGCCAAAAGCTCTAGCAGAATTCCCCGACCACAAGAATCTCGCAGGTCCAGGCGCGCCGACCGCTTGCCGAGCATGACTTCCGGGACGACACCCGGCTCGTCCCAGTCGGGCGCATCGATGCGCAAGACATCCGCGCCATATCCGGCGAGAAACCGCGTCGCGACCGGACCGGCAAGGACCCTGGTCAGATCCAGCACTTTGATGCCGGCTAAGGGTCGCCTGGTCGTAGCGGGCAGGCGAGGATCGGAGCCTGCGTCGGTGATCTCGCGGTGGACCAGAGGCTCGGCCAGCACGGCCCTGCCTTGATCATGGGCCGCCCATTCTCCGCAGGAGCGCA
>CAIUCF010000248.1 GCA_903897565.1 uncultured Rhodospirillales bacterium
CGGATGATATCGCGTTCGCCGGCGACTTCGAACGGACCCCGCGCTTGCAGCAGTTCGTAGCGTGCAAGCGGCAAAGGAACCGGCGGCGGCGTGATCGTGCGGATCAGGAACCAGGCGTCCGTCAGCCCGCTCAAGGCCGAAAGTTCAGCCGTGCCGGTGGTCAGCCAGATGCGGCGGGCGAGGGGAGCCAATGCGGCGGCAACGCCGGCCATGTCCGCCACCTCGATCCAGAGATCGCCCGATCGCGGCTGCCAGGAGGGGCGTTCCAGGCGGAGCAGTGGCAGGCCGAGCGCCCCGCTAGCCGCGATGGCGTGTTGCGATATCTGGCTCGCGAAGGGATGCGTGGCGTCGATGACCAGCGCGGTCGCCGTGTCGCGCAAATAGCTCGTCAGCCCGTCGATTCCGCCGAATCCGCCAACCCGAACCAGACCGGCGACCGGACCGCGTTCGTCGGTCCGTCCGGCCATCGACGAGGTGAGGACGATATCGTCGCCGAATCGTTCGACGAGGGCGGTGGCGAGGGTGTTCGCCTCGCCGGTGCCGCCGAGCAGCAGGATCGGAACGCGGCGCCCGGTCATTCGCTGCGCGCGGCGAGGCGGCCCTGGCGATCGAAGATGGCGACGTCCAGCACGATCTTGCCGGTCAACTCGGCAAGCGCGACGTCGCGGGCGCGCTGCGCGATGCGGCGGGTCAGGGCATCGGCCATGACGGGCCCGAGGGCGCGGGCGATTTCCAGGACTTCGCCGGCGCCGGTGGCCGCTCTCGCCGCGGCGACGGCCTCGGGGGCGGCACCGAGATCGGCCAGAATCTCGGCCAGCCCTTCCAGCTCGACGCGGCTCGCGCCGGAGTGCAGGTCGAGATGACCTTGCGCCAGCTTCGCGATCTTGGCGAAACCGCCGGCGATGGTAAGGCGATCGACGGGGTGACGCCGCAGGTATTTCAGCGTGCCGCCGACAAAATCGCCCATGTCGAGCAGCGCCTCGTCGGGCAGGCCGTAGAGGTCGCGGACGGCGGCCTCAGAGGTCGACCCTGTGGCGGCGGCGAGATGGGTCAGGCCGGCCGCCCGGGCGACGTCGATGCCGCGATGGATCGAATGGATCCAGGAGGCGCAGGAATAGGGGATGACGACGCCGGTTGTGCCTAGGATCGACAACCCGCCGACAATGCCGAGGCGGCCATTCAGCGTCTTGGCGGCGAGTTCGGCGCCGCCGGGGATCGAGATCGTGACGTCGAGATCGACCTGCGGTGGCGCGTCGAGGTCGCGGGCGCAGTCTTCGAGGGCGAGGGTGATGATGCGGCGAGGACCGGGATTGATCGCCGGCTCGCCGGGCGGCAGCGGCAATCCGGCCCGGGTCACGGTGCCGACCCCGGGGCCGGCATGGAAGCGGATGCCGCTGCCCGCGGGCGCACGAGCTACCGTCGCCAGGATCAGGGCGCCGTGGGTGATGTCGGGATCGTCGCCGGCATCCTTGACGATGCCGGCCCGGGCGCTCCGCGGGGTGAGATCCGTATGGACAGGCGTGAAGACGGGCTTTTCGCCCTTGGGCAGGCGCACCGTCACCGTGGCCGGGAAGACCCCGGTGAGCAGGGCGTGAAAGGCGCTGCGAGCGGCTGCAGCGGCGCAGGTGCCGGTCGTCCAGCCGCGCCGCAGCGGGACGTCCGGCCGGCGCGCGGGGTCTGCGGTTTCTATTCGTCCCCGCAATGCATCTCGCGGACGACCGTCTCGGGCTTGAGGCCGAGCTGCGCGAAGAGGACCTGATCCTTTTCGTGATCGGGATTGCCGGTCGTCAGCAGCTTCTCGCCGTAGAAGATCGAGTTGGCGCCGGCGAAGAAGCACATCGCCTGACCTTCATCGCTCAAGGAACGGCGGCCGGCCGAGAGGCGAATCACCGTGCGCGGCATCAGGATGCGGGCGACCGCGATCGTGCGGACCAGTTCGAAGACGTCGATCTCGGGGACGTCGCCGAGCGGCGTGCCGTCGATCGGGACCAGCTTGTTGATCGGTACGCTTTCCGGCTGCGGTTCGAGATCGGCCAGCGACTGTAGTAGGCCGGCGCGGTCCGTCCTGCTTTCGCCGAGGCCGATGATGCCGCCGCTGCATACCTTGATGCCGGCGCTGCGGACTGCCGAGAGCGTGTCGAGGCGGTCTTGATAGGTCCGGGTCGTGATGATCTGGGGATAGAACTCGGGCGAGGTGTCGAGATTGTGGTTGTAGTAGTCGAGCCCGGCTTCCTTCAGCTTGGCCGCCTGATCGGGCGACAGCATGCCAAGGGTCATGCAGCTCTCGAGGCCCAGAGACTTGACGTCGCCGATGATCGCGGCCAAGCGCTCGACGTCGCGGTCCTTGAGGTCGCGCCAGGCGGTACCCATGCAGAAGCGGCCGGCGCCGGCGTCCTTGGCCTGCTGCGCGGCGGCGCGGATTTCCTCGCGGTCGAGCAGCTTTTCGGCCTTGACGCCGGTATCGTAGGCGCTGCTCTGGGCGCAGTACTTGCAGTCTTCCTGGCAGCCGCCGGTCTTGATGTTGAGCAATGTGCTCAGCTGGATGCTGTTGGGATCGAAATGCTTCTGGTGCACGTCATGGGCGCGCGCCAGCAGATCGAGGAACGGCAGTTGGAACAGCGCTTCGATCTCGGCGCGGCGGGCCTCCTTGGAGACGGGGGCGGGGGCGGTGCGGAAATCTACTGCTTGAACGCTCATCTTCTTCCTCGAGGGCTAAACGGCCGAGATTGTCGTAACCACTTCCGCGATCGCTGTATAGGCGCGATCGAGTTCGGCATCGGTGATGCAATAGGGCGGCAGCACATATAGAACCGGTCCCATCGGCCTGATCAAGAGCCCGCGTGCAAGAAAATTCTTCTTCAGCGCCAGACTCGTGGCAGCACCATAGGCTGTGCCAGGCAGTTCTATGTTGCAAGCCGCCACGGTCCCCGTGATCCGGAACTGCCGCAAACTCGGGATTTCCGCCAGCCGGGCCATCCCCTCGCGATGCTTGGCCTCGATCCGCCGCCAAGCCTGGGCGGTCTCGGGCGCGCGTGTGATCTCCAGCGAGGCGAGCGCCGCGGCGCAGCCGAGCGGGTTGGCGGTGAAGGAATGGCCATGGGCGAAGGCACGGTCGAAATTCGTGCCGAGGAAGGCGCTATAAATCGTTTCGCTGCAGGCCGTGACCGAGAGCGGCAGGAAACCGCCGGTCAGCCCCTTGGAGAGACAGATCAGATCGGGGGAGACGCCGATCTGCTCGCTCGCGAACAGGGTGCCGGTGCGGCCGAAGCCGGTCATGACCTCGTCGAAGATCACCAGGCCCGAGGCGCTGCGAATGCGGGCGACCACGGCCGCCATGAATTGTGGACGGCACATCCGCATGCCGGCGGCACCCTGGATCAGCGGTTCGGCGATGAAGGCCGCGAGCTCATTGCCATGGCGATCCAGCCAGCGGTCGAGAGCCGCCAGCGACGCCGCTTCCTTGGCCTCGACATCCGGGTCGTCGAGCCAGGTTTCGGGGAAGGGGATGGTGTCGACCTGGAACAGCAGCGGCTTGAACGGATCGTAGAAGCCCGAGGAAGCGCCGGCCGACATCGCGCCGAAGGTGTCGCCGTGATAGGCGCCGTCGAGCGCGAGGTAGCGACGGCGTTGCGGGGCGCCGCAATTGATCCAGTATTGCCAGGCGATCTTCAGGGCGATCTCGACACTGGTCGAGCCGTTGTCTGAAAAGAACACCCGGGTCAGGCCGTGCGGCAGCACTTCGCTGAGCTGCTTCGCCAGGTTGACGGCGGGGGCATGGGTGAAATCGGCGAAGATGACTTGTTCGAGCCGGCTCGCCTGCTCGCCGATCGCCCGGGCGATCTCGGGGCGCGCGTGGCCGTGGATATTGACCCACCACGACGAGATGAGGTCGAGGATCTCGCGACCATCTGCCGTGAACAGCAAGGCGCCCTTGCCGGAGACGACTGGGATCGGCGGCTCCGCCGTCTGCGCCTGGGTGAAGGGGTGCCAGACATGGGCGCGGTCGTCTGCGAGGCGGATAGGGGTCTCTGGCGTCACGATGGGGTCTCGGCTCCGTGGCGGTAGGTGATCGAGACGACGTGATAGGTCGTCACGAAAGGCTCGGCAATCCCCCGCAACGCACGCCGCAATTGTCCGGCGCTCAACGGGCGATGGTCCTGGCGCGGCGTGCCGGCACCGATCTGCTTGAGATCGCGCAGGAATTGGTACGGGTCGGGATAGGCGACAGTGCGATCTTCCTCCGTCACCGTCGTCGTGCCCGTCGCAGGAAGGCGGGCGGCCCAACCCGCAGCATCCGGGTAATGCGGGGTGCCGGACGTCAGGTCGTGAGCGGCAAGCAAGGCCCGCCATTCCCGGAAGCTGCCGGCGCCCAGTGTCGAGAACACGAGATGTCCACCCGGCTTCAGCAGGGCGGCCAGTGCGGCGAAGCTCAGCGAAGGGTTCGTGAACCACTGCACGGCGAGGCTCGAGCAGATCAGATCGAAATGCGGGCCTTCGGCGAGGCAGGGCCGCTCGCCATCCATCGCGACGTATTGGGCCGTGTGGGCGGCGGTCTCGCGCGTCCGCGCCACCATGGCCGGCGCGAGGTCGGTGCAAATCCAGCGCGCGGCCGGGCGCATTGCCGCGAGAGCCTGGCCGAGAAAACCGGTACCGCAGCCGATCTCCAGGATGTCAGAGGCGTCGCAGATGTCGAGGCCGGCGATCCGCTGCGCCAGCGCCGTGGCCACGTCCCGCTGCAGCCCAGCCGCGCGATCGTAGTCGTCCGCGGCGGCAGCGAAGGCGCTGCCCACGGCTGCCTTGTCGATGGCCTGACTCATCGTTGCAAGCGTCCGGCGATCGTGGTCATCGCATCGAGCAGAGCGTCGATGTCGGCGTCACCATGCGCGGCGGAGATGGCGAAGCGAATGCGGCTGGTGCCCTGCGGTACCGTCGGCGGCCGGATCGCGACGCCGAGAATGCCACAGTCCCGAAGCTGCAGGCTGACATCGAGCGTGGCGCCCGCATCACCGATCACGGCCGGGATGATCTGTGTGGTGGAACCACAGGTGTCGAAGCCGAGAGCGGCGAAGTGGGCGCGGACGCGTGCGCCATGACGGTCTAGCCGGGCACGTTCGGCATCCAGATCGGGTATCAGATCCAGTGCGGCATCCATCGCCCCGATGACCGCCGGGGGTAGGGCGGTCGCGAAGATGAAGCCGGAGGCGTGGTTGATCAGGTGATCGCACAGCGCCCGGGAGCCCGCGATATAGGCGCCGAAGCCGCCAAGCGCCTTGCTGAAAGTTCCCATGATCGCGTCGACCCGGCCCGGGGCGAGGCCAGCGAGTCCCCCGCCATGCGGGCCGAGCACGCCGGTAGCATGGGCCTCGTCGAGATAGAGGAAAGCGTGGAAGCGGTCGGCAAGCGACGTTAGGGCAACCACGTCGCAGCGGTCGCCATCCATGCTGAACACGCTTTCGGTGACGATGAAGCGTCGGCCAGGCTTGGCCTCATGGCTGCGCAGCAAGGTCTCGAGATGGTCGAGATCATTGTGGCGGAAGCGGATCTGGCGGATGCCGGCGGCCAGACAGCCCTGGTGCAAGCTGGCATGGTTGAGGCGATCGGTGAACACCAGCGCGTCCTCGCCGAGCGTGTCGCGGTGGAACAGGGCGGGCAGGGCGGAGGCGTTCGCCTGCCAGCCGGAGGCGAGGATGAGCGCGGCTTCGGTACCCTTGAGACGTGCGATCTTGGCTTCGACCGCCTGAATCGCATCGAGCGTGCCCGTGACCAGACGCGACGCGCCGGCGCCGGCGCCCCAGCGGCCGGCCCATTCCTGGGCCCGGGCGACCAGCAGAGGATGGCGGGCGAGGCCGAGATAGTCGTTGCTGGAGAAATTAATGTAGTCGCGGCCGTCCATCGCGACCCGACCGGGCGCGCCGGGCACCACGGGCCGCAACTGTCGCGCCATGCCTTGTGTCGACAGATCCTGCAGGCGGTGTGTGAACAACTGATCGAACCGGGACATTTCCCTCTATCGCGGCCGGGTCGTCTCAGGGGCCGGGATCGCATCCCGAAGCCAGGCGGCTCGCCCGGTCTCTCTTAACGGCGTGGCTGCCGCCGGACAAGGGGCGCGAGGTCCGGGGCGGCTATGCGCAAGGATCGGGTAAGCGTATCGCGCGGATCAGGACGGCGTTGCCAGCAACTTTGGGGTGCTCAAGAATTGCTTGGCGGCCCGGGTCAGTGGCTGCTCGATCCAGAGGTGAACCGCGAAGCCGACGAGGGCGCAAAGCGCGAGCGCGACCACGACGAAGCCGGCCGTGACGAATGGCCCCGGTGTCACGGCGCGAACCACCCGCTCGACCGACAGAGTGACGAAGAAGTGCGTGAGATATATCGAGTAACTTGCGTCGCCTGTGCGTTGGAGCCACCCCCAGCGGAGCTGGGCGCCGTTGCGCTCGAGCAGGAGTGCGGCGCCGACGATCGCTCCAGACGCGAGGCCGTAGCCGGCGTTTGCCGTCAACAGCGTGGCGGTCGGGACCAAGAGAATGAGACCGATGCTGCCGGCGAGCACGAGCAATAAGATCAGAGAAGGCATCGTCCGCGACGGGTAGGACAGCCAGAGTAGGCCTAGTCCCATGCCGCAACCAAACTCCAGCAGGATCGGTCGGCTGAGAAAATAGAGCGCGACCATTGCCGGCGGAATCGCGTTACCTGAGAGAACCAGGAGGCACAATGCCGCCATCACGCTGATCGCACCGAAGATTCGACTCTTCGCCAATAAACCGAACGCGAACAGCGCGTAGAAAAACATTTCATAGTTCAAAGTCCAGCCGACGAACACGATCGGCTGGACAACCCCGCTCTCCTTTACGAAGGGGATAAAGGCCAGGGATTCGAAAAGTTCCGTGATGTTGGCGTGCGTGTTCTTCAACAGTGTCGGTCGGATAACGGCTATGGCGAACACCGCCAGCGTGATCGCCCAGTACAGGGGGACAACCCTGGCGATCCGATTTCGCAGGAATTCGCGAAAATTCTGGAGCTGGGTGAAACTCGTAAATATCATGATGAAACCGCTGATCACGAAGAAGAGAGTCACTCCCTCGCTTCCGCACCTGCTGTAGATTTCCGAGTCCGTACGATCGATGTAGAACGTCGAGCAATGCGAGTACGCGACCAGCATGGCGGCAATGCCGCGAAGCGCCTGGATATTGAACAGGCGGGGCGATCTGGCGCGTGAATTTGTCGATATCAACCGGACTTCCTTCTCACGAACTACGGTGCCAACGAATTGTGCCGGGACGCCGGTGGTTCGACCATGGGTTCGTACCCGAGCCACGTGTCCTTCACAAGCCCAAGCCGCGGTGTCGGGGTCGGCTTGGCGGCGGCGATAAACATGCCGCAATTCCGGCACAGCGCCTTCTCGGTGTTGCAGAAGGATGACGCGGCTTGTAAGAGAATGCAGACGATTTGGCGCTGGACTCGTTGCCGCGATGCATGGCGGATGTGGCGGGTTTCGGGCAGTACTAAAGGATGTTGGGCGTTGCGCCTGTGACCGATTTCTGATCCAATGCCGCCCGCACGCTAGCGTAAGCGCTTACGGTAGGCAAATAATCGATCGAATTTGCGAGATAAGATGTCATGAGTGTTCGGGGCGCGAAAATATTGGTTTGTGGTGCCGGTGGTTTCATTGGTGGGCATCTCGTCAATACTTTGTTACAGCAAGGTGCTGCCGCGATCCGGGCGGTCGATGTCAAGCCCCTCGACGAGTGGTATCAGCGGCATCCCGGTGTCGAGAACGTCGTTCTCGATCTGAAGTTGCTCGAATCCTGCCAGCGGGCGACGGCCGGTATCGATGGCGTGTTCCAGCTCGCCGCCGATATGGGCGGGATGGGATTTATCGAGAACAACAAAGCGCTGTGTATGCTCAGTGTGCTGACCAACACGCATATGCTGCTCGCGGCGCGTGACGCCGGGGTCAAGCGTTTCTTCTTTTCGTCCTCCGCCTGTGTTTACAACGGCGACAAGCAGGTTTCCCCTGATGTCATGCCGCTGCGCGAAGAGGACGCCTATCCGGCACTTCCCGAGGATGGTTATGGCTGGGAGAAGCTCTTCAGCGAGCGTATGTGCCGCCATTTCCAGGAAGATTTCGGCCTCGAGGCGCGGGTCGCCCGACTGCACAACGTATACGGTCCGGAAGGGACCTGGAGCGGCGGTCGCGAGAAGGCACCTGCCGCAATCTGTCGGAAGGTCCTCGAAGCCAAACGTTCCGGAAATCACGAAATCGAGATCTGGGGCGATGGCAATCAGACTCGCAGCTTCATGTATATCGATGATTGCACAAAAGGAATCATCTCGATCTACGACAGCGGGATCGACGAGCCCATCAACCTTGGATCGACGGAACTGGTCACGATCAACCAGCTCGTCGACATCGTCGAAGATCTGGCGGGAATAAAGCTTAAGCGGCGCTATAATCTGACGGCGCCCAAGGGCGTAAATGGTCGCAACAGCGACAACACCAAGATCAAGAAATATCTCGGGTGGGAGCCGTCGATTCGTCTCCGCGACGGGCTTGCCCAGACCTTGCGATGGATCGAGCAGCAGATGCTCGAGGGCATTCCCAGTATATGACGTCCGGCAGCCCGGGCAGCTTCCAATCTATCCTCGGGATCCGGTTCTATACGGGAGAGGCACAGGGCATCGTTGATCTCGTGTCGGAAACCGGCGGCCTCCTCGTGGCCCCGGCGGCGCCGGCATTGAAGA
This sequence comes from uncultured Rhodospirillales bacterium, assembly GCA_903897565.1. Classification (GTDB taxonomy): domain Bacteria; phylum Pseudomonadota; class Alphaproteobacteria; order ATCC43930; family CGMCC-115725; genus CAIXXC01. Next base: position 8,740 of record CAIUCF010000248.1, read on the forward strand.
ACATCCCGCACGACAAGGCCTATCGCGACGCTCTCAACGGCGCCGATTACGCCATTGCCGACAGCGCCTTCATGGTCCTGATCTGGAACATTGTCAGCCGTCCCGCGATCACGAAGCTTTCAGGCCTGAAATACCTTCGCCTGCTCGTCGAGCAGGGGCATTTTCGCAGCGCCGGCGCCAGTTTCTGGGTCCTGCCCAGTGAGACGAGCGCGCGCCGAAATCTCGCGTGGCTCACCGAGGCGGGCGTTGCGGTCCCGGCCGAAAATGTCTACGTCGCGCCATATTACGAAGGAGAAATCGACGACTCGGGATTGCTCGCCCAATTGCATGCGGTACGGCCGAAACATATCGTCTTATGCATCGGTGGCGGCAACCAGGAGCGCCTGGGCCTCTATCTGAAACGCAACCTCGATTATCGCCCCGCCATCCACTGCATCGGCGCGGCAATCGCATTCCTGAGCGGGGATCAGGTGGGCATCCCGGTCTGGGTCGACTCGATGGGGTTGGGCTGGCTGTGGCGCAGTATTTCGGACCCCGGACAGCACCTCAAGCGCTACTGGGACGGTCGGCACCTCGCCGGCCTGATCTTGCGACATCGCGACCGTTCTCCTGTTCCCGCCGAAGCCGCGCTCGGTTCGGACCTCACTGCGAATTCGTAAGGGGCCCGGCGTGGCCGCCCGCCCCCGTGCCCCGTTGCCGCGGCTCGTGCACCGCGCCGAGTGTGCGTTCCTCGCGCGGGAACGAATACGGCATTCGGTGTCGGCATGACCGATTCGAGGCACTATCGGATCCTCCTGGCCGGTCCCTTGCCGCCGCCGCTCAACGGCTTCAGCTATATTACGCAGGAGATGGCCGCGCTGCTCTCGGAACGCTTCGAGGTGCAGTGCATCGATCTGTCGCCCCATCTCGGCGGCCGTGGCGTCGGCTATCATGCCGCGCGATTATGGCTGGCGACCAGAGCGGTTGCGGGGCTGCTCAGCGGTAAGGGTGGCAGAGGATGCGCATTCTATGTCGGTTGTGACGGCGGACTCGGCCTTGCCTACACGATCGCGCTTTCGACCGTCGCACGACTCCAAGGCTATCGGATCTTTATCCACCATCACAGCTTCGCCTATATCAATGCCTGGCGGGTGCTGATGGCCATTCTGCTCGCTGCTGCCGGGCCGAAGGCAATCCATATCTGCCTATGCGAGACAATGGCTTCGGCGCTCGGCCGGCGCTACGGGCGAACGCTCGATACCGCGATCGTCGCGAACGCTGCTTTCGTCCCGCCGCAAACCATGGTGGCGGCGCGCCGCGCCGGAACGCTGCGGATCGGCCTTTTGAGTAACCTCGACAACAGCAAGGGTTTGGACGTTTTTCTCGAGATCGCGCGTCGAGCCGTCTTGGGCGGTCTCGACGTCAGCGCCATCCTCGCCGGACCGGCGACGTCGGATTCGGCGCGAGCCGCGATCGAGGAAGCGAAAGTCGAGCTGGGCTCGCGCCTCGATTACCGTGGCCCCGTCTATGATGCGGCAAAGCGGCGGTTCTTTCAGGATATCGATGTCTTCATATTCCCGACTCGCTACGTCAACGAGGCGCAGCCAACGGTGATCTTCGAGGGGTTTTCCTACGGGATTCCGACCCTGACGGTCGATCGGGGATGCATCCGGACACAGGTCGGGCA
>CAIUCF010000249.1 GCA_903897565.1 uncultured Rhodospirillales bacterium
CCGGCACCCGCGAAACGAAGCCGCCGCTTGCGACCGCCGCGGTCCCGCTCATCTGGTATTCGTAGAGCTGCGTCGAGGCAGAGTTCTGCAGCAGGATATCCGAATAGTGGTCGCCGTTGAAATCGCTCGAGACGGCGGAAGTCGCGGAACTGGCCGTTACATCGGTGCCCGCGGCGCCGTCCGAATTCACCGTGAAACCGTCGGGCGCCGCGCCGGCCCAAGAGATCGAATCGACCAGCGTGGCGCCGCTGAACACCTGCAACGTCGTCGATATCGAGACGCCGCTGCTCAACGTCGCGCTGATCGATGCCCTGGTGGCCCCGATGTCCTTAAGATCGATCGTGCCGCCGGATAACAGCGACAGAGAAGTAATGATTGCCCCCGACGAGGCGATCAGAGTGCCGCCGCTCGAGACGACGGTGTCGGTCGCCGAGCCGGCCGAGGCGACGGTCTCGATGCCACTCCCCGCCACCTGCACCGCTTCGCTCACCCCGCCGCCGGACACGACCTCCAGCCCCCCGGCGGTGACGACCGCCCCGCTGGTGACGCCGCCCGCCGAGACAGCCTCGATAGCGCCGCTCAGGATCGAACTATCGGCAGTCATCCCGCCCGAAAGGATCGTTATGCTGCCTCCGCCGGAAATCACGCTGCCCGTGAAGCTGTTCCCCGCCGACACCAACAGGTTCTGACCGGACTGGATCGTGGCGCCAGTCACACCGCTCGCGGCTTCGGAGAAGCCGAGGATGTTCATCACCTCCTCATCGATCGTCGTGACCGGATCGACGACACCTAAGCTATAGAACGCGTTGAAGGAATCCGCCTCCGGCGCGTTTGGACCGCTGTTGGACCAATCCGAGGGATCGTTTGCGGTGGTGCCAAAATTCTTGAGCGCCGTGACCCCACCATCGACCGAGAAGTAGGAAGTCTGTGCCCCATCCGTCGCCAAGGCGCCGGCGGAAACGTAGCGAAAGAGATCGAGCAGGCCCCAGCCGCTCCCCTCGGCAAGCGGGCTGATGCGATCGAGGGCATGGGCGATCTCATGTTCGGCAATGCCGACGAAATCGGCCTTGCCGCTCACCGCCCGGTTCGTCGTGTCGAAATTATAGCTGCCATCGGCGGCGAATCCCACCGATCCGGACCCGGTCGTCCCAGCCCCGTAGGTCGTGAGGCCGAGCGCATCGGCCTCAAGAATTGAGAGAAGCACCCCGCTTCCGCTCGTCGGATCAGTCGTCGGCAAGCTGCTGTAAGCCGAGAGGGTCGCGATCGAATTCTCGTGCGACTGCAGCGCACTGACGACATCCTGGTAGGAATATTGGTAGAGGTCGTCAGGACCGCCCTCCGCACCGCCGTTCGATAGAGGGGTCGCCGAGCCTTGGGTGATCTCTCCCCACCCGACATTGATGGTGATGTCGTAAGGGGTCGTGATCAGCGAATCAAAATAGCTGGCAGCAAAGCTGACCGCGGATTCAAAGGAGGACTGCAGGCTCGATGACATCGCGCCGACACTGGCGTCCCATACCAGGTTGATGTTCATCGTTTCCCTATCCCGCGGACGTCGTTGGCTTGGGCCAAGCTAGAGGGCGAATGGTTAATAACTCCCTCACCGCGATGGGCACGGCGACTCGACATACCTTCCCAGCAACACGTGATCAGGCAACGTCGCCGACCGATTGTTGTAGCAGACGCATAGCCGTTCCGCCCGTCCGGGCGAATATCGATAGGCTTGCCGGCTGCGGACGGGTTGGCGGTTGATATCCGAACGCGAAATATTGAGGTCGGGCCGACTCCAGATCACGCCCATCGAGACTCGACCATCACATTAGGGTAGTCTTTGCCGATACCGAGCCAACTCAATGCTCGGTTGTCGGGCCGGCAATGGAATCTTCATCGGGTCCGGGCAAGTGATCTCAATTCAAGTCGCCTTCTAGACCTTCTGTCATCAGACAGCTGCTCCTTGCAGAAAATCCGCGCAAGACAACCATCGGGGGCACGTCTATGGCACTGCTAACCAGCGGCACAAACGTCATTATCGGCCAGAGCGGGACATCGTCGCTGACGAGCGGAGATATCGTCGGCCCGGGGGCTACCGAGACCGTCAATTCCGGCGGCAGCGCGGTCGCACCGCTGGTCTCCGGCGGCTCGCTGTTCCTGAACTATGGCGGGGGAGTCTCGGGTGCCGCCATCGTCAACGGCGGTACGGTGACGAATGGCAGGAATCCCTATTTCTCATCAGGTTATGGTGCCAGCGAAAGTGGCACGTCGGTGGGCCATGGCGGTGTCGACATCCTGTACGGTGGGCGGGCTGTAAATACCAGTGTCGGTTACGGCGGGACGCAGTTCATCGAGTGGGGGACCGATTCCACTGCCGCCAGCGGCGTGCCCTCCTTCCAACTCGCACCTGACTATTATGTCGGTCGCGGGCTCGCGACAAATACCAGCGTCGGCCGCGGCGGCATCCAGGCCGTCGGCTTCTACGGACTCGCGAGCCAGACCATCCTCAGCGGCGGCATTCAGGAGGTTCAATCACAAGGCGAAGCAGACGGAACAATAATCGCAAGCGGCGGCATCCTCCTCGTCGATGGCGGCGTTGCCAGTGCGCCGGTCCTGGAGAGCGGCGGGATTATGTATCTCGTCAACGGCGGCACTGCTTCCGGCATTATTTCGTCGGGGGGCACCGTCGGCACCGTCGTCGAGGTTACATCGGCGACCTCGAGCGGGCTGACGATCGGCGCCGGACATCTCCTGTACGATTTGCATGGCACGACCAATGCGATCACGATCACGTCGGGCGGCGGTGAGTATGTCACGGGCGGCGGAATCGCCACCGGTACTGTCGTGTCGGCGGGCGGTGTGCTCTTCGTAAACGGGGACACCACCCTTGGCGACGGCATGCTTCCGGCCGGCAATGGCAGCGCGTTCGGGGTGGTTGTCTCTTCGGGAGGCCTCAACTGGGTGGAGCGCACTGCCGAGACCGGGGTCACGATCGTCGGCGGCGGCGTCCTGGAGGTCATGAGCAGCTTGATTACCGGCGTGGTCGGTGAGCCGGCGGTCCAGTTCCTGGGTTCGGGCAGCATGCTGCGACTTGACCCGGGCGCCGTTATCAGCGGCGGCGTCGCCGGTCTGGCGAGCGGCGACTTCCTCGATCTGACCTACGTCTCCGGCGCCGTGGCGACCGTGAGCGGTTCGACACTTGTGTTCAGCAGCGGCGGGGGTTCGGTCTATCAACTCGCGCTCGTCGGCAACATGTCGGGATTCAGCTTCGCGCCGACGGCCGACGGCCTCGGTGGGACGCGGTTCACCGTGTTCGCCGCGGTCGACGTGCAAAGCGGCCAGACATTTACGGTATCATCCGGCCAGACCGTGAACGGCGCCATCGTCGAGGCCGGCGGCATCCTGAATATTCTCCTCGGCGGGACGACGAGCGGCACGACCGTCTCGAGCGGCGGCACCGAGGATGTCCACGGCTCGGCCGCGTCGACGACGGTGCTGGCGGATGGCTTCCAGCGCATCGACGCCGGTGGCGTCGCGATTGATGCTTCCCTCTTCCAGGCGACACAGGAGATCCGGTCGGGGGCGATTGCGAGCGGCGGAACCATCGGGGCGGACAGCTTCCAATGGATTGATTCTGGTGGCGTTGCCTCCGGCGGCACAGTCGACGGGCTCGCAGAGCAGGAGGTCGGCGCTGGGGGCTCGGCGCTTGCCGCTGTGCTTCAAAACGGCGGCGAGCAGGACGTGGCTGGCGGCGGCTTCGTCAGTGGGACCATCGTCGGTGCCGGCGGTGATTTGATCGTCGAATCGGGCGGTGTCGCCAGCGGCGTCGACAACGAGGCCGGGGTCGTCTTCATCCTACCCGGCGGCACCGCGGTCGGCACCACGGGCTCCGGTAGCGTCGGGGCGACAACGGTGGTGGGTTCCGGACAGACGGTCAGCAATGCCCAGATCGATGGGACGGCGCTCGAGTTCGTGTCGGGCGGATCGACCACGGGCTCGGTCCTCAGTAACGGCGGTTGGGAGTATGTACGCTCCGGCGGCATGGCAAGCGGCACCCAAGACAAAGCGGGCGGCTTCCTCTACGCGACATCAGGTGGATACTTGGTCGGGACGGTGATCGATGGTGGCTACGCAGTCGTCTTCGACACCACCGCGAGCGGCACGCTTGTCCTCACGGGCGGTACGCTCGAGGTATTGTCTGGAGGCGTGACCACTGGCACTTCTGCCACGTCGGGAGGCACTGAGGACGTCTACGGGACGGCGATCGGCACTTTACTCAGCCTCAACGGCTCGCAAACTATCGAGTTCGGCGGCGTTGCGAGCGCGGCGCAGATCTTCGAGGCGAGCCAACTCATCTCTGGAAACGGCCGCGCCCTCGCAACGGTTCTCGGCTATGACGGCTACCAATCGGTCAAGGGGGGCATCGCTTCCGGCGGGACGATCGGAAACGTCGCCGCGCAGGAAATCTGGGCGGGCGGAAGCGGCTTGTCGATGGTGGTCCTGAGCGGCGGCGAGCAGGAGATTAATTCCGGCGGCTTCGCAAGCGGGACCGTCGTCAGTAGTGGCGGCATTCTTTTGATCGAATCCGGCGGGACGGCAAGCGGTATCACGGTCGCCGCCGGCGGTTTCATCGATGTGGTGAGCGGCGGCAGTGCCACCGGCGTCAGCGGTGCGGGCACCGTGACGTCGGCCGCAGAAATCGGTCTCGGCACGGTTGTCAGCAATGGTACGTTGGCGAGCGGCCAGTTCCAGTTCGTCATCGATGGCACGACCAGCGGGACGATCTTGCGCTCAGGAGGCCTCGAAATCGTATCGGGCAGCGCCGCGAGCGGAACAGCTGTCGGAACGACGGTATCGAGCGGCGGCGCACTCTGGGTCTTTGGGCCGTCCGTCGCGAGCGGGACGGTCGTGTCGAGTGGCGGCTATCTCGGTGTTTTCGGGGCCGAAGCCGTTGACACGATCATCAGCGGTGCGGGCATCGTCGAAGCTTCGTACGGCGACTTTTCCGGCACCGGCAACGTTGCTGTGCAGTTCTCCGGCTCGGGCGGCCGACTCATCATCGATGGCGCAGTTTCAAGCCTGGGTGGGAGCATAGGCGGTCTGACACCGGGAGACGTCCTGGATTTCACGGGGCTGCCAAATGCGTCGGCGGTCTTGAGCGGCACCGTGCTAGAGATCATGAGCGGCGGCGTCTTAGGGTTCTCGCTCACTCTGAGCGGCAGCAGTCCGAATTTCGCTCTTTCCGCCAGCGCTGATTCGGCAGGCGGGACCCAGTTTGTGATGGAAGGCGCAAATGCGCTCGCGCCGCCGATCTCGAGCGATTTCAACGGCGACGGCCGCTCCGACATCCTGCTGCAGAACTCTGCCTCGACCCAGCTCTACGAGTATCAGATGAGCGGCACCGCGGTGGTCGCGAGCGGCGGCTTCGTTTCCCGCATCCCCGGCGCCGGTTGGAGCGTCGTCGGCACCGGCGACTACAATGGCGACGGGCTCGCGGATATCCTGCTGCAATACTCGGCCACGACCCAGCTCTACGACTACCAGATGAGCGGCACGACCGTGGTCTCGGGCGGCTTTGTCAGCAAAACTCCGGGCGCCGGCTGGGCTGCGGTGGGCACCGGTGATTTCAACGGCGACGGCACCTCCGACATCGTCTTGCAGAACGCGGCTACCACCCAGCTCTATCTCTACGAGATGAGCGGCAGCGCCGTGGTCGGCAGCGGCTTCGTCGCGAAGGTGCCAGGCGCCG
>CAIUCF010000250.1 GCA_903897565.1 uncultured Rhodospirillales bacterium
CATGGATCCCCGCCTTCGCGGGGATGACGACAGTAATGTGGTGCGACCGAGTTCGGATCGTTCGATAGTGCAGCATCACCCCCACCCTTTCGCGTCCAGGTAACTCCCTACGGATACTCGGCATTCGCCTCGCCGAGCGCCGGCACGCCGCGCTTCAGCGGGAAGGCGGCGCCGTCGAACAACAGTGGCTGGCGGACGTAGCGGGCGCCTGGTGCGGTGTCTTCGGCGGCCGTCACGAACAGCCCGCGCGCCGCGAACTGCGGCTCGGCGACGACCTCCTCGATACTATTGACCGGTCCCCAGGGAATTCCCGCCTGTTCCAGCACCGCGGCCCAATGGCTGCGCGGCTGCTGCACCAGCGCCGCCGCGATGTCGCGGCGCAACGCGGTGGCGCGCTCGACCCGCTGGGCGCGAACCAGATCGCCATGCTGCGGCATTCCCAGCAACCCGCAGAGCGGTCGCCAGAACCAGTCCTCATGCGCGATCGACAGGCTGAGCCGCTTGCCGTCGCCGCAGGTGAACAGGGCATAGGCCGGCTCGGCGCCGATATCGGCGTTTTCGCTGCCGTTGAGGGCGCCGCCGAGGAAGACCGACATCAGCGATACCAGCCCGTCGGTCATCGAGACGTCGAGATAGGTGCCCTCACCGGTCCGGGTCCGCGCGAACAGCGCGGTGACGATGCCGAGCGCCGCGAACAGCCCCGAGGAAAGATCGCCGATCGCGACCTCACTGGGTACGCTGTGTCCGGTGCCCGCGGTCAGGTTGAACAGCAGGCCCGCCATGGTCTGGTAGGAGAGATCATGCGCCGGCCGGTCGCGCTGCGGCCCATCCTGGCCGAAACCGGAGATCGAGACATAGACCAATCCGGGATGGGCCTCGCGCACCCGTTGCGGCCCGAAGCCGAGACGGGTAATCGTGCCTGGCCGATAGCCCTCCATGAACACGTCGGCATCGGCGAGCAGGCGCTCGAGCCGCGCCTTGCCCTCGTCGGTCTTGAGATCGAGCGTGATCGCCCGCTTGTTGCGATTGAGGGCGCCATGAAACCCTGGGAAGGCGCGCGCCGGATCGCCACCCTGCGGCCGCTCCACGATCACCACCTCGGCGCCGAGATCGGCGAGCAGCATGGTCGCGTAGGGCCCCGGATACTGCTCGGCAAGGCAGAGGATGCGGATGCCGTCGAGCGGAGGAAGCTTCATCGTCTCGCCCTCAGGACGCGATCTTGCGCGCGATGATCAGGCGCTGGATGTCGTTGGTGCCCTCGTAGATCTGGCAGACGCGGACGTCGCGATAAATGCGCTCGACCGGGAAATCCTGGAGATAGCCGTAGCCGCCATGGATCTGGATGGCGTCGGAGCAGACCCGCTCTGCCATCTCGCCCGCGAACAGCTTGGCCATCGACGCCTCCTTCAGGCACTCGACCCCGTCATCGAGCTTCTTGGCGGTGGCCATCACGAAGCTGCGGGCGATTTCGATCTGGGTCGCCATGTCGGCGAGCCGGAATGCCACCGCCTGGTGCTCGATCAGGGGAACGCCAAAGGTCACCCGCTCTTTGGCATAGGCGAGCGCATGCTCATAGGCCGCGCGCGCCATGCCGACCGCTTGCGCCGCGATCGAAACCCGACCGTCGGCGAGCAAGGACAGGGTCAGCGGCAGGCCGCGATTGAGTTCGCCGAGGATGCTGTCGCCGTCGACGCGGCAGCCCTCGAGCGAGATCTGCGCCGTGTCGGATGTACGTTGACCGAGCTTCTTTTCGACGCGGCCGACGTTATAGCCGGGGGTGTCGGTGGGCACGAGAAAGGCGGTAATGCCGCGCTTGCCGGCCTCGGGATCGGTGACGGCGAGCACGATCGCGATCTTGGCACGCACGCCGTTGGAGATGAACTGCTTGGCACCGTCGAGCACCCAGCCGTTGCCGTCGCTCCGGGCTCGCGTCTTTATCGCGCCGGCATCCGATCCGGTGCCCGGCTCGGTCAGCAGAAAGGCCCCGATCGCCTCGCCGCGCGCCATCGCCGGGATGTAGCGTTCCTTCTGCACCGTCGTGCCGAATTTAGCGATCGGCCCCAGCGTCCCCATCTGGTGGACATGCATCAGGGTCGACAGCCCGCCATTGCCGGCGGCGATCTCTTCCATCACCGCCATGAAGCCGGTGAAGCTCAAAGCCGAGCCGCCGAATTCTTCTGGCGCCAGCAAGCCGAGAAATCCGAGCCGGCCCATCTCCTCAATCACGCTATCCGGGCAGCCACCGGCCTGGTCCCAGTCATAGCCATGCGGCGCCAGCTTCTCGGTGGCGTAGCGCCGGGCCGTGTCGCGGATTTGTTGTTCGGTATCGTCGAGCATCACTTGTCCCCCGTCTTCAGCGGGTGCTCTGGATTGCTTCGCTTCGCTCGCAATGACGATCTTCTTGAGCCGTCATTGCGAGGAGCGAAGCGACGAAGCAATCTAGGGCATCCAATCGATTTTCTACCGTGTCAGAATGGTCACCACGCCGACCGCGGAATCCTCGCCGATATAGCCGCCGCCATTCTCGGCCAGAGCGACCTTGGCCCCAGGCCGCTGCCGGGCGCCGGAGCGGCCGCGTAGCTGGTCCATCAGCTCGACCAGCTGCCCGACGCCGGTGGCGCCGACCGGATGACCCTTGCTGAGCAGGCCGCCGCTCGGGTTGACGGAAATCCGGCCGCCGAGATCAGTGGCGCCAGAGCGCAGCAGCTTCGGCCCGTCGCCGATGGCGCAGAGGCCGAGCTCCTCGTAATAGATCAGCTCGGCCGGCGACGAGGCGTCATGGACCTCGGCGACATGGACGTCGGACGGGCTGACACCGGCCTGCTCATAAGCGCGCCGCGCCGCCAGGGTCGCCGCAGTAGGACCGTCGCCGTCGCCCTTGCCGGTCGCGACTGCGGAGGCGGAGAGCCGGACATAATCGGCGCCGTGCTTCCGGGCCCAGGCTTCCGTCGTCACGATCACCGCGGCGGCGCCGTCGGCGATCGGCGAGCACATCAGCAGGGTCAGCGGGTCGGCGATCACCCGGCTCGCCAGCACCTCGGC
>CAIUCF010000251.1 GCA_903897565.1 uncultured Rhodospirillales bacterium
CGAATACTCGACGTCACGCGCCGCTCCTGACTGGATAGGCTATGTCCGAAAAATCGGTCCTGCGTCGCAGGCCGTCCGATCTGGTGGAGTTCGCACCGCCCTTGGATTGCGGGTGGGCCTCGACTGATCGATGAAGTGCGATGCGTGCGACCCTCGATCTACCGGTCGCTTATCGGCGGACTGAACGTCTATGGCATTGTCCGGTGCGCCGAAATTTCGCGAAGGCGATCTCCGCTGTTGGAGCCGAAACGCAGCGCCGTTTGAGGATCTCCATGCGAGGCTGGCGAGTTCCCCGATCTAGGTGATCCGCACCATCAACTTGCCCATATTGGTGCCGTTGAACAGCCCGATCAGATTGCGCGGTAGGTTTTCGAAGCCTTCCCTCACGTCAACGGGAGGTTTCAGCACGCCGGCGTCGATCCAGGAAACCAGCTCCGCTTCCGCCTTGTCCCAGGTCTCGAGATAGTCGAGCACGATGAAGCCCTCCATCCGTAGCCGCTTGACGATGCAGGCAATTTGGAGGCCACGCGGGCCGGGCAGGGCCACTTCGCTATTGTAGTTCGTCAGAGCGCCGCAGGCCACGATCCGCCCGAAGATATTGAGGTGTGGAATGATGGCCTCGAAGATATCGCCGCCCACATTGTCGAAATATACGTCGACCCCGCCTGCGACGGCGCTTGCAAGTTCACGCGTGAAATCGGGACTCTTATAGTCGACGGCTGCGTCATAGCCGAGGTCGTTGACGATCCACGCACATTTCTGCGGGCCGCCCGCGATGCCGACGACGCGGCAACCCTGGAGTTTTGCGATCTGGCCGGCGATCGTCCCGACCGCGCCGGCGGCGGCCGAGACGACGACGGTTTCGCCCGGCTTTATTTTCCCCACCTCGATCAAGCCGTAATAGGCGGTGAGTCCAGTGATGCCGAGAACGCCGAGCAGGTTCTCCAAGCTGTGGCGCGGATTGCGCTTGCGTACGGCCTCCGCCGGCAGCACGGCGTAGTCTTGCCACCCGAGCATCCCCTCGACGATATCGCCGACAGCAAAGCCCTCAGCCCTGGAGTCGACGACGCGGCCGATCGCGAAGGAATGCATGACGTCGCCGGGCGCTACGGGGGGCTTGTAGGTCGGCACGGGCTCCATCCATGACCGGTTCGCCGGATCGAGCGATACGAGCTCGACCCTTACCAGCACTTCCCCCGCTTCCGGCTCCGCGACCCGGGAGCGGCGGAGCTCGAACATGTCTTCGGTCACCGGACCCCGGGGACGCTTCAGGAATATCCATTGGCGATTTGTCTCGGCCATGTCCGCCCTCCCAAACTAGAAATTCTTATGATGCCCGGTGTCGCGAGTGTCCTGCCATTCGTCGATGCATCGCGTCCAAGACCGTAATCCGGGATGAGGCAGGACCTGAAGGTCACGTCGGCGCGCCTGCCTTCACCACGTCGAGCGCATTATCGGCGAACTGCGTGTATTCCATGATGGTGCCGTCGGGATCCTTGAAGCAGACGAACAGCGCTTCGACGCCATGGGGGCGAACCCCGGGGGCGGTCTCGTAGGCCGAGATCGGTCCAACCAGTTCAACGCCGTTGGCGACGAGATGCGCGGCCGCCGCGTGAATATCCTCGACTTCGAAGCAAAGCCGACCGATGCCGATATTGGCCAAGGTGGGGTAGGCATCGCCTGCCGTCGGCGGGTCAAGGAACTGGATAATGTCCAGGAAGGGAACCGGACGATCACCGGGGATCTTCATGAATACGGCGCGGAAACGGCGGCCGTTGATGAGGCCGAGGCCGGGCCATACGGCGGCACCCTCGCCGAAAATCTGATCGTCGAATTTCTCGAACCCGATCAGTTCGTAGAACGCGACGCTGCGTTCCATATCCGTGACACAGATATTCGCGTGAACCCATTGCCGGATCGTGATTGGTCGCATTTTTCGTCCTCCCGTGGTTCTTCATTTCTTGCGTCGGCGCTGAGCCTCGACGTTGTCCGAGGTCGGACCTCGAGAAGGCTTGACTGCGCCCTCCACGTCAGCTCTTGAGCCGATTTATCCCGGGATCCGACGGCTGTCCAATCGAGATCCCGGAACCATTTATCGGATTCGCCGATGAATCGGTTATTGTTCGGCCCAAGCGTCTCTGGAAGACGGGCAGGAGGGGCAGGATGTTCCAGATCGAGTTGAAACTGCTACGCTGCATGATGGCCGTCGTCGCCGAGGGCTCGGTAACACGCGCCGCAGAACGCCTCCATCTTTCGCAACCGACGATTTCGGGGCAGATCAGAGAGCTGGAGCGGCAGCTGGGATTCTCCCTCTTCCATCGGACGACCAGGAGGCTCGAGACCAGCGCCGAGGGCCAACGGCTCGTGCCTTTCGTCCAGGCGATCCTCCTCGACGTCGATAGATTGGCCCTTGAGATCGGCAAGATGCAGAGCACCAGTGCGTCGCGATTTCGGCTGGGCGCCTCTGTGTTCAGCCTCCAATTCGAGGAGCGGACCGAGCTCCTGGAGGCCTTTGCCGCGGCGATGCCGGAACTCCAGTATTCGATCGACAACCGACTTCAATCAGCGCAGGTGCAGGATCTGCTCGCCGGTCGTCTGGACGCGGCGATCATTCTGGGTGTTGCCGCCGCATTGGATTTCGCTGCGCAATACACCGGCGCCTTGAAGACCGGGGTGATCGCCAACGAGATTGTTTATCCCGACAGCCTGGAACGAGTCGTCCTCGGATGGCGGCCCATCCAGCTTTTGTTGCCCGCTGTCTCCGCTCTGGCCGGGTACGCGAAGATCCCGCGGTAGGCGCTCGCGGGGCTGCAGGTGGCGATGCTCAGCCTTGAGCATGGCGAGGCGGTCATCGATCCAATCACCCACTTTCTGAAGGAAGCCGGCGCGCTGCCCGTTCACATCGCCGAAGGTAATGCCTTGGCGGTAGAGCGTCATGCGACGCGACACAAAATGGCGGCCATGAGCATCGGCTGGTTTCGGCATGCGGCCGATATGGTGGTTCGCGACGTCGAGGGGATGAACTTCCGCACGGAACTGGTGGTCTTGCTCGGCACGGCGCCGAACAAGGCTGCCCGTCGCTTCTACGAGTTTGCCAAATTACGGATATCGTCCTGAGCCGTCTCGGTCGGCTTCGGAATTCCCTCGCCTGATCATTTTCGTGCCGCGCTGCAGGCGTGACGCCACGATCGCTCGCGTTGGACTATGCTCAGATTCCATTACGCCGATATGGATCGCGCGCCTACCCGGAGCCGACCTGGGCGTCTCCGGACGTTAGGATAACTGGATTTTCTGCCTGACCGCGGCCAGACGAGGTCGTGTTTGCGACCGGGGCCGACGATCAGGTGGGATGGTTCGGTAGTGGCCCGAGAATGCCCAGTTCGGTTGCCTTGATCTGCAGCGCGAGATATTTCGAATTGATCCGGCATTGCGGCAATCCCCCGGCGATGAACCAGACTCCGGGATGCGGGGTGCGCTTGTACATGTTGCTCAGTTCACCCTCGGCGTCCAGGCCCCACACCGGGCCGATTTGCGCCGCGACCGCGTCGCCGAGCGTGCGACGCACGAGTTCCTGCTGCGGGTAGTAGCCGGTCGCCAGGACGAGCAGATCGGCGGGTACGATCGTGCCGTCTTTGAGGAGAGCGCCATTGGCGACAAAGCGCTCGATGCGATCGAACTGCAGCAAACCGATCTCGCCCTTGATCATCAATGCTGAACTGCCGGCATCGAGATTGTAGCCGCCGCCGCGGCGGAAGTACTTCATCTGATGGCCGGTGTCGTCCTCGCCCATGTCATGCTTGAAGCCGATGCGCTGCAATCCCTCGATCATGTCTTTGTCGAGTTCCAGCATGCGCTTGGCCCCCGCCTTATAGGCCTCGATCATCAGGTTCGGCGTGATGGACGAGACGACCAGATCGGCATCGTCCAACTGGCTGCCTTCCATCCACAGCGCCTCGTTGAGGCGCGCGCTCGGGTTGATCGACACGACCGTCGTCGAGCCACGCTGTATCACCGTGGTTTTGGCGCCGAAGCTGTGCAGATCGAGCGCGATATCGTTGGCGCTGCTGCCCGTTCCCAGCACCAGCGCGTGTTTGCCCTCCCAGCCGGCCCCGCTGGAGAACCCCTCGGAATGGATCAGTGTACCGCGGAAATCGTCGAGCCCCGGCAAATCCGGAATCAGCGGAAACGAGCTGACGCCGTTGGCGAATACGAGATGGCGGGGCCGCACGATGCGCTCGGACCCGTCGTCGCGCTTGAGGCGGGCGGTCCACCTGGTATCGGCCTCGTTCCATTCACCCTGCACGAACGCCGTGCCGGTCCAGCAATTAATTTCCATGGCGACGGCATAGAATTCCAGCCAGTTCGCCAGCATGTCCTTCGGAATGTATCGCGGCCATGTCGGCGGGAAGTCCAGATAGGGCAGGTGATTGATGTCGGTCGAATTGTGCAGCGCGAGCGCGTGATAGCGGTTGCGCCAGCTGTCACCGATCCGCGGCCATTTTTCGACGACCAGGGTGTCGATTCCGAGCTGGTTCAGGCGCGCGGCAATCGCCAGGCCGGATTGCGCGGCACCGATCACCAGTACGTCCGGATCTCGATCGGCATAGGCGACGGCGGCCTCACGCATATCCGACCAGTTGGCGCCGCCGAAATTGCGGGAATAGGCCGAGCCGATCGGCCGATTCGCGCCAAGCTTCTCTTCGTGACCCTTGAGACTGTCGAGGGAGGTCGACACCAGCCATGCTTTCAGGCCGCCCTGGGCATCGCCCGCAGTCGAAAGCCGGAAGATGCCGGAACCGCGGCCATCGGTGGTCTTGAATTCGAAGATGGCTTCGATGCTGTCGATGCCCAGGCGTTTCACCTGGCGCGGCGCGCGGCGCCCCTCGGGCAGATGAAAGCCATGAGCCTGTGTGCGCTGCTGCGCGGCGGCGAGGCGCGCAGCGACGTTGTCATGCCCCTCGACCGCCGTGAAATTCCAGGTGAAGGCCAGGATGTCGCGCCAGTGGCAGTCGGCATGAAACAGGGCGGCGATCGTTGCCGCGTTGCGCGTGCGCAGCGCTGCTTCGAACGCCTCCAACCAGTTCAGGGCCTGCTGCCGTACCCGATCGGGACTGTCCGAACCGACAGCTGCGTTCAAGACTTCACTCATCACGCTCTCGTTATTGTTAAGTATTCTTATTTGCAGAGATGCTGATGTCCTGCCGCCATATGGCGACCAGAGTTCGATGCTAGTGGATCTTGCCGCTTGAGACCATGGCCGGAGTGATTGCGGGCGTCGAGCTGGGCTTGTTGGGGCGCGAGGTCGCCGGACCAACATCCCGCCGTCACGCCGCCGGCCGCGGTCACCTCGCAGAATTGTTCGAGCCCGGGCGTCGTGCCGTAGGGATCGACCGCAGTTCGCTCACCTCGCAGCCGGCATTGCGCAAGACTTTGGCGGCTTCCGCTTAGTCCTTCTGCACCGGGTCGGCGAGGTATTGCTCGTCGGTGACCGGCTCCATCCAGTCCACGAACTTGCCGTCGAGGGCCTCGGCGATGGCGACATGGGTCATCGAGGTGGTTGGCGTCGCGCCATGCCAGTGGCGGCGCTGGCAGGGGCACCAGATGACGTCGCCGGCGCGGATTTCCGCCTTCGGGCCGCCCTCGCACTGGGTCCAGCCGACGCCCTGGGTGACGATCAGGATCTGGCCGAGCGGGTGGGTGTGCCAGTGCGTGCGGGCACCCGGCTCGAAGGTGACGATGCCCCCGCTGACGCGGCCGGGCGCCTCGGCCTGGAACGGGCTGTCGATACGCACCGCGCCGGTAAAGGTCGCAGTTGGCCCCTGGCGAGAGGGCGTGGCGCCGTTGCGTTGGATCTTCATGCTAATGTCCTTGGTTGTGAGCGCGACTTGGGGAAGCAATTTCCTGCGAGCAACAAAAGCTGGTTGTTTAACTTTTCTGACATCATAGGTTGTGATGGCGTGATGCGAGTTTTGTTCCATCAGCCAGATCGCTCAGGAAAACATCACGAGGAGGGGATACTATGTTGGTCCGCAGTCTAATGTCGGCCATTCTTGCTTGTTTCGTGATGTCATCGGCGCATGCAGCGACATTCTACTACACGGTGAGTGGGACACTTGGAGGCGATGTGATTTCGGGGCATGGGACCGGGCAGTTGCTTCCTGGAATTCCTTATCACGACGGAGGCGCCGAAATAATTCACGATTTTGATTTCTCAATTACCGGAAGCGATCAGTCTTATGCTGGTTACGTCGGAAATTATACGACCCTAGGCAACTCCGCCGACAAGTACGGCGTGTGGGATTACAATCCTCTGCCTTCAACAGATTATGTGCCCAATCCGCAGGTTTACCCGAATAAATATCCCCTGGTCCTGCTCGCCGTCCCCATTCTCGCTTTAGCTCCCGATATCTTCGCGACGGGCGGAACCCATACGTACGTCGTCGCTGTCGGTGCCGGCGACCCTGCTGGCGGTGGCAGTGCTACATTCACCTCTGATAGCGCGACGGTTTCGATTTCTCTCGTCCCGTTGCCGGCGGCTTTGCCACTCTTCGGCTCAGCCTTTGTCGGCCTTGCCTGCCTCGCATCGGCTCACAGAAAGCGGAGCAGGGGCGTCTGACAGAGGCAGTCCGCCTTCCGACAGGCATCCCCTTGCCGATCACAGCGCATACCTCTTACCGTCGTCGCCTCTGGCACCACGAGGAGCAATCTCATGCCCCGTATTTCGGCGCGTTTCGATCCCGGGTCCGTCGAGTGGCGTCGCGTCACCGACCCTTCCTGCACCGAGTACAAGATCGATTTCGAGTATAGTCTCCTGGGCTATGATCTGGAGGTTGGTCGGCTCGACATGCTGCTGCGCTACGCCAAGGGGCGGGGCCATTGCCGACGCCATCGCCATGTCGCCGCGACCGCGACCCTGGTGCTCGAGGGCGAGCAGCATCTGGTAGAGATGCTTCCCGGCGGCGGGACGAAGACGATCTCGCGCAAGCAGGGCGATTATGCCCTCGCCGGCGCCGATGCCCTGCCGCATACGGAATCCGGCGGGGAGGACGGCGGCACGATCCTGTTGTCGATGTCCGCGCCCGACGGCATCCTGTTCGAATATTTCGACGAGAACATGGCGAACGGCTGGACACTGTCGATCGCCGAGTATGTCGATGCCTGGATCAACAATGTCCCCTACGGCACGGCGCCGCGATCGGCCGCCTGAGCCCGCGGCACGGGGGCGGCGCGCCGGATAGGCGGCTCAGGCGTCGTAGAGGGTCCAGTCGTAGCGCATATAGAGTTCCGCATCGCCCCGACCCGCAGCGGGTTCGAAATCGAGCACCAGCGAGTCCTTCACCGCGAAGATCGAATCCTTGTCGATATAGGGGCAATCGCGGTCGTAGAGCTGCGAGATGATGCTGTGTTTGCCCGCGGCACCGACGATCAGGTGGAGATGCGCAGGCCGCATCGGATGGCGGCCGAGCTTGCGCAGCAGGACGCCACCCGGCCCGTCGTCCGGGATCGGGTAGGCGGTCGGCCGCAGGCAGTGGAAGGCATAGTAACCCTCGGCATCCGTGGTGAAGACACCGCGAAGATTGGTCCCCGATTGTCGCGGGTTCTGGATGTCGTAGAGCCCGTCGGCCCCAGCCTGCCAGACGTCGAGCGTGGCCCCGGCGATCGGCCGCCCCGCCGCGTCGCGGACGTAGCCCTCCATGAAGACGACCTGGCCTTCGGCCTCGCCGGTGACGATGGAAGCCCCGGTCGGTAGATACGGGGCCGAGGGCAGATACATCGGCCCGAGCACCGCCGTCTGCGGGCCGCCATTGGGGCTGATCATGTCGACCAGCACTTCGAGCCCGAGAATATTGGCGGTGAGCAGGAACTCGTTGCGGGTGTCGTTCGACATCTTGCCCGCCTCGACGAGAAAACCGCAGATCGTTACCAGCTCGTCGAGTGTCAGCCCGGTTTCCTCGATGAAACCATGGAGGTGGCGGATGGCGGACTCCATGAGTTGCCGCGTCCGGGGAGCGACCTCGGCCGAGGTC
>CAIUCF010000252.1 GCA_903897565.1 uncultured Rhodospirillales bacterium
CGGCGGCGAGCAGTTCGACGACATCACCTGTCTCGCCGCGATCATGAGGTAGAGCCAGCCAACGCGCGAGGCCGTGGCGACGATCCCAACGATCGAGCCTCAACAATGTCGAGAATGAAATATTTGTAATAGCAAGCCGAGCGATCATCGAGTACGGGCTGGGGATGTCTCCTGATGCGACCCCGTAAGAATAAAAATCTAAGAGGGCTTGGGCGAGTATTTGATCTTGAAAATCACCAGAAGGCGAACCGCGGTCTGGCTTGGGTATGCTCTCGTCGCCGTACTCGGCATTACTGTGCTGATCCACGGTCGAAGACATACCATCGGCGCGATGAAGGACACGAGTTGGGTCCGGGAGAAATATCTCGATCTGCGCTATGCGTCGGGGTCTCCAGCACAAATGCTCGATCTCTATTTGCCCAACGACGGACAGGGTCCCTTTCCTGTGATCGTCGCCATCCATGGCGGTGCGTTCCTGGTCGGCGATAAACGGGACAGCCAGCAGAATGGCGCGATCGAGGCGCTTCGCCACGGATACGCGGTGGCCTCGATCAATTATCGCTTCTCCAGCGAGGCGACCTTCCCGGCAGCAATCGAGGACGTCAAAGCGGCGATCCGTTTTCTCCGCGCCAATGCCGGGCGCTACCGCTTGGACCCGGCTCGCGTGGTGGCCTGGGGTGATTCCGCAGGCGGCTATCTCGCGGTGATGGCGGGCGTGACTGGCGCAACCGCCGCATTCGACGAGCCGTCGCTCGGAAACGCGGAACAGTCGAGCAGGGTGCAGGCCGTCGTCGACTGGTTCGGGCCCGTGGTCTTTGCCAGGATCGACGCCGAGTTCCGCCAATCGGGCAAGGGCCAACTCGGCCATGGCGGCGCCGCATCCCCGGAGTCGAGATTTCTCGGCCAGGCGGTCGATACGGCACCGCCGGCGTTGCTGCAGCAGGCTAATCCGCTGAGCTATGTCGGATCGCAGGTGCCGCCGTTTCTGATCCAGCACGGCGACGCCGATCCCTTGGTGCCGACTCAGCAATCGATCGACCTCGGCGCAGCCCTGAAACCGGTCTTGAGCTCCGATCGGTTGGAACTTGACGTGTTGCCGGGGGTCGGGCATGGCGGTCCCGCTTTCGAGGCCCCCCGCAAATCTGGCGAAGATCTTCGCCTTTCTCGACAGGGTGCTGCCTGTCCCACGGGTCGGGAAACGCCCCTAAGCAAACACGCTGACAATCATTGACGACAACCCGCCGGTTATGGCCGACGGCGTTGAGGTCCCGTGCCAGACAGGAACAATGAAATCATGATGTTGAGTGCATTCAAAGCCTTTGCCACGCCTTTTACCGTGGGTTTGTTCTTCGTTTCGACGATCTCGGGCATCGCCCTGTTCCTGCACGTCGGCGAAAGCGAATTTCACGAGATGCATGAATGGCTCAGCATGGCGTTGCTGATTCCGGCCGCGCTGCACCTCTGGCGCAACTGGGTCCCGCTCGTGGCCTATCTCAAGCGCGGTCGATTGCTGATGCCTGTCGGGCTCTGCCTCGTCATTGCTCTCGGGTTCGCCGGGCAGGGCCTGCTCGGAGGAAGCGGGGGTGGCAATCCGGGCTTCGCCGCGGTCAATCTGCTTCTGCAGGAGCGCCTCGTGGCAGTCGCGCCGATCATTCATGCCAGCGCCGAAGACGTGGCCGCCAAGCTGCGTGCCAAGGGCTATGTGATCGCGTCGATGGATGCGACCTTGGGCGAGATCGCGACCGCATCCGGCAGGGAGCCGCCGCGAATGGTCGCCGACCTCGCAGCCATGGCCCCGGCAGTGCCAGGGCTATGACCGGCGCAGGCTATTGCGCCGCGCTGTCGTCGTTCCAGGCCGTCTCGGCCTCGTGGCGCAGCGACGCCAGCTCTTCCTCGTGCTGGTGCCAATAGCCGCACTGTCCGTCCTTGGCTGCCTGCGCGAGTCCGGTGAAGCCGGCATTCGATACCATGACGTGGAGTTTGGGATCCATCAGCTTCCGGGAAAGCGATTCCTTGATCAGGGGCATGCCCTCGTAATTGATCAGGGGGATCGCGCCGAACTCGCCACCCGGCAACGCCTTGCAGCCGATCGCGAAATAGATCTTGGTGACGCGATTGAGGAACGCCGTGCGGATCTGGACGTATTCGGGGTTTTTCTCGTCGATCGAGCCGACTGTCGGCACCGGCGCGAGTTGGCTTAGAGCAGTGTCGGCGTAGGCGGCGTGGCCGGTGAGGCCGAGTACGAGAGCACCCATCATCAGAACGTGACGCATCGTTTCCCCCAATCCCTGTGGCTGGCCTTTTGGTCTTTGATGCCAGATTAGCGACGAACTGCCCGGTAAGCTAGGTCACAACGTCGCAGGGACAAGGGGAATCGGGAAAATAACCGCGCCAGGCGCTTTGGGATTAGACATTGAAGCGGAAATGGAAGATGTCGCCGTCGCGAACGAGGTACTCGGAGCCCTCCAAGCGGAATTTGCCGGCATCCTTGGCGCCTTGCTCGCCGCCGCAGGCGACGAAATCGTCATAGGCGATGGTTTCGGCGCGGATGAAGCCCTTTTCGAAGTCGGTATGGATGGCGCCTGCAGCCTGGGGCGCCTTCGCTCCCTGCTCAACCGTCCAGGCGCGCGCCTCCTTCGGCCCGATCGTGAAGAAGGTCACGAGCCCGAGCAAGCCGTAGCCGGCGCGGATCACGCGGGTGAGACCGGTTTCCTTGAGGCCGAGGGACTCCAGGAACTCGCGCTTTTCTTCTTCTTCGGCCAATTGCGCTACTTCGGACTCGATGGCGGCCGAGATCACGACGGCATGGGCGCCGAGCGACTTGGCGAAGGCGGCAACCTCGGCCGAGCGGGCATTGCCGGTCGCAGCCGCCGATTCTTCGACGTTGCAGACATAGAGTACCGGCTTCGAGGTAATCAGGTTGAGGCCCTTGAGGATCTTGCGCTCGTCGGCACTGTCGAACTTCACCGTGCGGGCGGATTTGCCCTCGCGCAGGGCGGCCAACACCGGCACCATGACCTCGAGTTGTGCCTTGGCGTCCTTGTCGCCGCCGGTCTTCGCCTTCTTCTCGAGCGCCGGGACGCGCTTCTCCAGGGAGTCGAGATCAGCCAGCATCAGTTCGGTCTCGACGGTTTCGGCGTCGCGCACCGGGTCGATCGAGCCCTCGACATGGGTGATGTTGCCATCCTCGAAGCAGCGCAGCACATGGGCAATGGCGTCGACCTCGCGGATATGGGCGAGGAACTGATTGCCGAGGCCTTCGCCGCGCGAGGCGCCGCGCACCAGCCCGGCGATGTCCACAAATTCGAGCTGGGT
Organism: uncultured Rhodospirillales bacterium; assembly: GCA_903897565.1. GTDB lineage: Bacteria > Pseudomonadota > Alphaproteobacteria > ATCC43930 > CGMCC-115725 > CAIXXC01. The sequence continues at coordinate 3,316 of CAIUCF010000252.1, forward strand.
CGGAATCAGTTTCGCCGATTTCGCGATCTTGGCGCAGATTTCGAGGCGCGGATCGGGCACCGCGACCCTGCCGACATTCGGCTCGATCGTGCAGAACGGGTAATTCGCTGCTTCGGCCGCGGCGGTCGCGGTCAGAGCGTTGAAGAGCGTGGACTTGCCGACATTGGGCAGGCCGACAATGCCGCAATTGAAACCCATCGTCTGAGACTACCTTATTCGAGAAAAGAGAGCCGGCGCGGTCATGGCGTCGCGGCTTTGGGTTTGGGAGGGTCGAGCAGCACGCCGATCTTGCTCATGAAGGCCGAATCCTGGCCGGCGATCATCAGCGGGAAGGCCTCGGCGATCGCGGTAAGCAGCGGATCGAGCCAGAGGTTTTCTTCAGGCGTGAAATTGTTGAGGACGTATCCGAGTACCTGGTCGCGTTCCCCGGGATGGCCGATGCCCATGCGGACGCGCCAGTAATCCTGGCCGAAATGGGCGTCGATCGAGCGCAGGCCATTGTGGCCGGCGGCACCACCGCCGCGCTTGACGCGGATCTTGCCGGGCGCAAGGTCGAGCTCGTCATGGAACACGATGACGTCGGACGGCGGCACCTTGTGCATCCGCGCCGCGGCGGCCACGCTCACGCCCGAATTGTTCATGAAGGTCATGGGCTTCAGGTAGAGGATCTTGTGAACGCCGATTTCGCCTTCGGTCAACAAGCCCTGGAATTTCTCGCGCGGCGACCCGGTGCGATGGCGGCGGATGATCGCGTCGATCGCCATGAACCCGATATTGTGGCGGGTACGTTCATATTTCGGCCCTGGATTGCCCAGTCCTACGACGATCTTCATGTCACGGCCTCGGTCGCGGGAATCCAATGGGCAAAAGGCGCGGTCGATCCCGGTTTCGGAGATCGACCGCTGTCTTGACCTTAGGCGGCTGCGCCTTCGGCTTCTTCGTCGACCGACGGCGGCGCGATCGTGACCAGGGTCACGTCGTCGCCGGGGGCCGCGACGACACCTTCCGGCAGCTTCAAGGTGCTGAGATGCACATTGTCGCCGATCTCGTATCCGGTCAGGTCGACATGGAGACGGTCGGGGATGCTGTCGGCGGCGCAGATCAGCTCGACGTCATGGGCGACGATGTTGACGACACCACCGCGCTTGACGCCAGGCGCCTTGTCCTGATTGTCGACGACGACGGGCACGCGGACATGGATCCGGGTGCTGGCGTTGACGCGGACGAAGTCGACATGCAGCGCGACATCCGTCACCGGATGGAACTGCACGTCGCGCGGCAGGGTGCGGTGCGTGGCGCCGGCGACCTTGACGTCGACCAGACGGCCGAAGAAACCGCCGCGGCCCAGCTCACGGCCGAGGACCTTCGGGTCCAGGCTGATCGCGATCGGCTCTTTCTTGTCGCCATAGATTACGGCAGGTACCCGGCCAGCGCGTCGCGTGGCCCGGGCGGCCCCCTTTCCGGCCCGGTCCCGAAGCTCAGCTTCGAGAATAACAATTTCGCTCATCGTCCTCTCCTCAAGGATACTCAACGGCGCAAGACCCTGTGTCTTGCTTCAGTGCCGCTTTGTGACCACCGGCCTCCAGGGGTGCCGGTGGTTCCCAAACTGAAGACAGGACCGGAAGACCGGTCCTGTCTGAATGTCGTCTCAGGCTTGCGCCCGGGTTAGTCGAACAGCGACGAGACCGAAAGCTCTTCGCTGATCCGGCGCATCGCTTCACCCATCAGCGAGGCGACGCTCAACTGGCGGATATTGTGCGAGATGCGCACGGCCTCGGTCGCCTGGATGGTGTCCGTGATCACCAGCTCCTTGAGCGGTGACGCACTCACCCGGGCAACGGCGCCGCCCGACAGCACGCCGTGGGTAACATAGGCGCTGACCCCCGACGCGCCGGCCTCTTTCAGGGCGACGGCGGCGTTGCAGAGGGTCCCGGCGCTGTCGACGATGTCGTCGACCAGGATGCACCAGCGGTTTTTGACGTCGCCGATGATGTTCATCACCTCGGACACGCCCGCGCGCTCGCGCCGCTTATCGATGATGGCGAGGTCGGCGTCAAGCCGCCGCGCGATCTGACGGGCCCGGACCACGCCGCCGACATCCGGCGACACGATCATGATCTCTTCCTTGCCGTAATGCTTGGCAATGTCGTCGGAGAACACGGGAGCAGTGACGAGATTGTCGGTCGGGATATCGAAGAAGCCCTGGATCTGTCCGGCGTGGAGATCAAGCGTGAGCACGCGATCGGCGCCGGCGGTGGTGATCATGTTGGCCACCAGCTTGGCCGAAATCGGCGTGCGCGGACCCGATTTGCGGTCCTGGCGGGCGTAGCCGTAATAGGGAATGACGGCGGTGATCCGGCGGGCCGAACCGCGCTTCAGCGCGTCGAGGCTCACCAGCAATTCCATCAGATTGTCGTTGGCCGGATAGGAGGTCGACTGGATCACGAACACGTCCTGACCGCGGACATTTTCCTGAATCTCGACGAAGATTTCCAGATCGGCAAAGCGTCTCACGCTGGCTTTCGTCAGCGGCAGCCCAAGGTAAGCGGCAATGGCCTCGGCGATGGGCCGATTGCTGTTACAGGTAAGTACTTTCATGGAGCGGTCGTTCCAAGGGGCTACGACGTACGTCTTGCACGCGCAACAATTGCGATGCAATGCAAGTGCGCCGTCTTGTAACAAAGCTGTGATGGCGCGGCAACCCGTTCGCATGCATGGGCGGCATGAGGCACCATACTCTATTGTGCGCTGTGGCCCTGCTGCATCGCCTGGGCAGCGAGGCCGCGAACGGAGTCCACGGCGGCGGCGGCGACGGCTGCCGCGGCATCGCTCCAGGGGCCGTCGAGGCTCCCTCGCGGCACCACATTTTCCTGCGCAACCGTGCCGATCGAACGATGGTCGGCACCGAACACGGTCCAGACAATGCGGATGTTCTGCTGGCCGCCAGGCATTGCGCTCAGGGTGACTTTGCCGCCGACATGCGGCGCCTTGGGATCGGGCTGGTCAAGGACCTCGACCCCGGCATCCTGGAGGACATAGGCGAGGGCGCGCGGCAGGGAGGTGTCGCCGTCGCCGGGTGCGCCTGTCACGGGATCGAGCACCAGACGCAGTGGTGGCGGGCTCGCCTTCGGCGGCGGCGCGGGCGCAGCGCCGGGGAGATGCAGGATCTCGGCGATCTCCCCGGTCGCGACCCGCATCGGCGCCCCGAGATCGGCCGATCCGGCCTGCCACCCGGCCGAGTCGATCGTGAATTGGTTGCTGTCTCGGCCGACTTCGGATCCGGCGGCGTCGGTCACGGTCCAGGTCAGCGTGACCTGACTCACCGCACCAATCGGTGTGACCTTGGTTGCCTCGCCGATCAGATGATAGGCGTGTTCGCCGGCGGGGGCGGCGCTGGCCGGGATATCGGCATCCTGCAGCGCCTTCCCCAGTGCGGCGCGGACCGCGTCCGAGGTC
>CAIUCF010000253.1 GCA_903897565.1 uncultured Rhodospirillales bacterium
GCAGCGCCGGCGGCCTCCTCCTCAGTGGGCGAGGAACAACAACGTCTTGGCGTGATGCAGGACGTACCGGGTCACGCCACCGAAAATGAACTCGCGGGCCCGCGAGTGACCATAGGCGCCGAGCACGATGATCCCGGCGTCGAGCCGTTCGGCCTCCGCGAGCAACGCGGCCCCGACGTCGCCGCTCGACGGCGAGACCGAGATCGCCGTCGCAGCGATGCCGTGCCGGCTCAGGAACTCGAGAAACGGCGCCGGCTCGCCGGCATCCGCGGTCAGTACGGTGACGCTCTTGGCACCGGCGAGCAGCGGCAGCGCCGCAGTCGCCGCGCTTGCGGCCTCGGCGCTGCTGTTCCAGCAGATCACCGCGGCCGAACCCGTCGCCGGCACGACCGGATCCGCGGGGACCACCAGCACCGGCTTGTCCGCCGAGAACAGGGCTGCTTCGAAAATATCCGCGCGATCCGGGGTCGCTTGGCCCGGCAGGATCGTGACCACCAGATCGTTCACCAGCGCGAAGCGCTTGATCGAATCGGGATCGTCGGCGGGCGTCGTGACGAAGCTTCCCGTCACCGACCCGCCGGCGCTGCCTGCCGGCGCAACGCCGCGATCGCTCGCCCAGGCGTCGAACAACGTCTTGGCCGCCGCCCGATGGGCATCGTTGCGCTCGGTCAGCGCCTGCAGGAACTCTTCGGTCAGGTAGAACCCAACCCCATCGCCGCCATAGATCACCGGCATCGCGGCGGCGCTGATCTCGCCGAACAGCGCGGTGACGTGAGCCTGCCCCGGCTGGGCCGCCATCCAGGCGGCATCGAGGCAGCGACGATCGAGACCGTCGCCGGTCATCGGTACGAGGATGGATTTGATGGACATGGTCAACGATCTCCGTTGCGGCCCCACTGCCGCGCAAGGGCCTTATTTGACATCCATGGGCCGGCAAGGTCCATGATCCAGGTCACACCTCGAAGGAAACCGGAAGCCGCTCCCGCGATGCAGCGATGCTCCATGTGAATCCGATTGCGAGTTGGGCCTTGAAGGGCTAGGACTCGGGCACCCTTCGGCGATAGTCAAGAGTGACCGTTTCGTGCCGGGAGGCGCGACCTCGATCGGTCGCCTGCCCGGCCGCCGGCCAGCGTTGTGGATCATATTCGAGTAGTAGCAAACATGTTTCGATCTCTTCTGGGTTGGATGTCCGCCGATATGGCGATCGACCTCGGCACTGCGAATACCCTGGTTTATGTCAAGGGCCGCGGCATCGTCCTGAACGAACCGTCCGTCGTCGCGATCGCGACCATCAAGGGCAAGCGTCAGGTTCTGGCAGTCGGCGACGAAGCCAAGCTGATGCTGGGCCGCACACCCGGCAATATCCAGGCGATCCGCCCCTTGCGCGACGGCGTCATCGCCGATTTCGAAGTCGCCGAGGAGATGATCAAGCACTTCATCCGCAAGGTCCATAACCGCCGCAGCTTCGCCTCGCCAGAGATCATCATCTGCGTACCGTCGGGCTCGACCGCGGTCGAACGCCGCGCCATCCAGGAGTCGGCCGAGAGCGCCGGCGGCCGCAGGGTCTATCTGATCGAAGAGCCGATGGCGGCCGCGATCGGCGCCGGCCTGCCGGTGACCGAGCCGACCGGCTCGATGGTCGTCGATATCGGCGGCGGCACCACCGAGGTCGCCGTGCTCTCGCTCGGCGGCATCGTCTATGCCCGCTCGGTCCGCGTCGGCGGCGACAAGATGGACGAGGCGATCATCGCCTATATCCGCCGCAATCATAACCTCCTGGTCGGCGAGAGCAGCGCCGAGCGCATCAAGAAGGAAATCGGCTCCGCCTGCATGCCGGAAGACGGCGAAGGCCGGATGATGGAGATCAAGGGCCGCGACCTGATGAACGGCGTGCCCAAGGAACTCCGCATCAGCGAGCGTCAGATCGCCGAAAGCCTGGCCGAACCGGTCGGCGCCATCGTGGAAGCGGTCAAAGTCGCGCTTGAGCACACCGCGCCGGAATTGGCGGCCGACATCGTCGACAAGGGCATCGTGCTCACGGGCGGCGGCGCCCTGCTCGGCAATCTCGACTATATCCTGCGCCACGCCACCGGATTGCCCGTGTCGATCGCCGATGATCCGCTGTCCTGCGTCGCACTCGGCACCGGGCGCGCGCTGGAGGAAATGAAGACGCTCAAGAATGTTCTGGTCTCGATGTATTAAATCCTTGACCGGAACCGTGACAAAGGTTTGTCATCCGCGCTTACTTGGTGACGCCGCGGGCGGTATTCCAAGGCAGCGGCGGGGAGTTGGTTGGTGAAGTCGCGCTCGGGGCCCATTACCCATGTTTTCGCGCCGCTGCGTCTCGTGCCGCAGCGTCTGGCGTTTCCGCTCCTGATCCTGGCTTCGGTGCTGATCCTGCTCGTCGGGCAGTTCAACCGGCCGCTGGCGGTGCATGCGCGGGTGGCGATCGCCGATGTCGTCGCGCCGGTCCTCGAGGTGATCCATCAGCCGATCGCGGCCGGCGCGCATCTGACACGGTCGCTGCGCGAAACGGTTGCCCTCTATCAGGAAAATGACCGGCTGCGCGCCGAGAACGCCACCTTGATGCAGTGGCAGGAGATTGCCCACCAGCTGCAGAGCGAGAACACCGCCCTGCGCAGCCTCGCCCATTACCAGCCGCCGGCGACCACGTTCTTCGTCACCGCCGAAGTCGTGGGCACCGCCGGCGGCGCCTTCTCGCGCAGCCTGTTGATCAATCGCGGCAGCGCCGATGGCGTCGCCGAGGGTCAGGCCGCGTTCTCCGGCGAAGGGCTTGTCGGCCGGATCGTCGAGGTCGGCCGCCGTGCCTCCAGAACCCTGCTGATCAGCGATCTCAACAGCCGCATTCCGGTGCGGATCGAATCGACGCATGAGCGCGCGATCCTGGCCGGCGACAATACCAGCGAGCCGCAACTGATCTATGTGCCGAGTCGCGGCGGGATTCATGTCGGCGACCGTGTCGTCACCTCCGGCGACGGCGGTATCTTTCCCCCGGACCTGCCGGTCGGCATCGTCGCCTCGACCGACGGCGACAGCATCCGGGTCGAGCCCTTCACGGCGCTGTCGCAGATCGACTACCTCCGCATCGCCGATTTCGGCCTATCCGGGGTGTTGCCGCCGAGCGCCGCGCCCCTGCCGCGCCCCGCCGTGGTCAAGCATGGCCATATCAAAGCCGGATCGCGGCCGCGCTAGCGGCGGTAGATGACCATGACGACGACCCCAGAGGACGTCATTGCGAAGAACCGCGCGACGACGCCACGAGTCTTCGCCCGAAGCGGCACAGCTCCCTCTCTGCCCTTCAGGGGGGAGAGGGCCGGGGTGAGGTGGGCGTTTCAGCTACCGGACCGTCGTACAGACCCACCTCATCCTAAATTCTTCTCCCCCCTGAAGGGCGGAGAAGGACTTGGTGTCCGCGGTTCATGATCGCCCAACTCGTCACTCTGGCGCTCGCGATCGTGACCGTGATTCCGCTCGACCTTCCCGACTACGCCGCGGTCACGCCCGATTTCCTGCTGATCGCCGTCTATCATTGGAGCCTGTACCGGCCCAATGACTTGCCGTATTCGGTCGTTTTCGCGATCGCGCTGCTCGAGGATCTGCTGACTGCCGGTCCGCCCGGCCTGATCGAGCTGACCCTACTGTTGGTGCGCTGGACCGTGCTCAATACCCGTCGCCTGTTCATCGGCCGCAGCTTCCCCTTCGTCTGGGGTGGCTTCGCCGTGACCACCATGATCGTCGCCCTGGCCGACTGGCTGCTGGCAAGCATCCTGGCGGGCGCCATGCAGGACCCGCGCAGCGTCGCCTTCCGCACCGTGCTGACCGTGGCGGTCTACCCGATCATGACGCCGCTGTTCGCCCGGCTGCAGAAGCTGAACCCGGCCTGAGCGACGATGGAACGCGACAAGAGCCGCTACAAGACCCTGTCCCGTCGTACCGTCATCATGGCCGGCGGGCAACTCGGCCTGTTTGGCGCGCTGGCCGCGCGCATGTATTATCTGCAGGTGATCGAGGCCGATCGCTACCGGCTGATGGCCGAGGCCAACCGCGTCAATGTCCAGCTGCTGACGCCGCAGCGCGGCCGCATCCTGGATCGCTTCGGGGTGGCGCTCGCGACCAATCGCCAGAATTACCGCCTCGTGCTGGTGGCCGAGCAGGCCAACGACATCCCGTCGACCCTCGACGCCATCGGCCTGCTGATCCCGCTGGGCGAGGGCGAGAAGCGCAAGGTGCTGCAGGATATCGCCCGCAAGCATCGCTTCGTCCCGGTCGTGGTGAAGGACAATCTGACCTGGGAGCAGGTGGCGCGGCTCGAGGTCAATCTCGTGGCCCTGCCCGGCGTCTCGATCGAGCAGGGCTCGAACCGCGCCTATCCCTTCGGCCCCGAGGTGTCGCATGTGGTCGGCTATGTGGCCCCCGTCGCCGTCGAGGAGTTGAACGGCGACCCCCTGCTCGAACTCCCCGATTTCCAGATCGGCAAGAGCGGCGTCGAGAAGGCCCAGGATCTCTCCTTGCGCGGCTCTGCCGGGACCAGCCAGGTCGAGGTCAACGCGCTCGGCCGCATCGTCCGCGAGATCAGCCGCGACGATGGTGAGCCGGGCCAGGAAGTCGTCTTGACGCTCGATATGGGCCTGCAGGATTTCGCCATGCGCCGGCTGGCGCAGGAGGAGAGCGCGACCATGGTGGTGCTCGACGCCGCCAGCGGCGAAGTGCTGGTGATGGCCTCCTCGCCCGCCTATGACGACAACAGCTTCACCAACGGGCTGTCGCAGAACCTGTGGAATTCGCTGATCAACGACCCGCATGCGCCGCTCAACAACAAGGCGATCCAGGGCGTCTACCCGCCGGGCTCGACCTTCAAGCCGACGGTGGCGATGGCGGCGCTCGAGGCCGGCGTCATCACCCCCGATTTCAGCGTCACCTGCAACGGCAAGATCAGCCTCGGCAGCGCCGAGTTCCATTGCTGGTGGAAGCCTGGTCACGGCACCGTCGATCTCCACGGCGGCATCAAGCATTCCTGCGATATCTATTTCTACGAGGTCGCGCGACGGCTCGGGGTCGATCGCATCGCCGAGATGGCCGACAAACTCGGCTTCAACAAGCCGACCGGGATCGACATCCCCAACGAGCGCGGCGGCCTGATCCCGACCCGGGCCTGGAAGCTCGCGACTTATGGTGTCCCCTGGCAGGATGGCGAGACCCTCAGCGTCGGCATCGGCCAGGGCTATGTCTCGGCGACGCCGCTGCAGCTCGCGACCATGGTGGCACGGCTCGCGACCAACACCCAAATCGTACCCCGCCTGGTGCGGCCCCAGGGCATCCTGACGGGCACGGAGGTGCCGAGCGACGTCACCGCGGCAGCGGCGGAGGGCATCGCGCCGGCGCCGCCGCTGGGCCTGCAGGCGCCGCATCTCGCCGCCGTGCTGTCGGGAATGTCGGCGGTGGTCAACGAGCAGGGCGGCACGGCCTACGCCGCCCGCATCATGGATCCGGCCCTGGCCATGGGCGGCAAGTCCGGCACGGCGCAGGTCCGCCACATCTCGCTGGAGGAACGGCTCCACGGCCTGCGCAAGCCCGACCAGATTCCCTGGAAGCAGCGCGACCACGCGCTGTTCGTCGCCTTCGCCCCCGTCGACCAGCCGCGCTATGTTTGCGCGATCGTGATCGAGCACGGCATCGGCGGCTCGAAATTCGCAGCGCCGATCGCCCGCGACATCCTGACCGAATGCCAGAAGCGCGACCCGGCGCGACAACGCCCGAAATCCCTCGCCATCCCGATCAACGCCGCCATCGCCGCGGGCCTGGTGACCCCGGGGGCGCCGGCCGAGCCGAATGGGGAGATTCAGGATTGAGGTCCGCGCCGAAGGATCGGGGAGACAGGCTCAGCGCTCGCCCCCTCATTATCCGTCATCCCCGCGGAGGCGGGGATCCATCGGTGTGTCGGCCCGTCGCCTCCTGGGACGAAGAGCCGTCACGCGACAGATGGATCCCCGCCTCCGCGGGGATGACGATCGATAATTTCGGATGTTCCCCAGCATGAGCCTCGGTTTCGGCAATCGTCAGCGCGAGTTGACCCTGCGCGACAAGCTCGGCGCGATCAACTGGGGGCTGATCACGTTGTTGACGACGATCGCGGCGATCGGCTGTTCCGTGCTGTACTCGGCCGCCAACGGCCATGGCGATCCCTGGGCCAATGCCTCGATGATGCGTTTCGGCGTCGGCGTCGTACTGATGCTCGCGGTCGCCCTGGTCGATATCCGAACCTGGTACCGCCTCGCCTACCCGATCTACGGCGTCGGCCTGGTGCTGCTGTTCCTGGTCGATCTGCGCGGCGTCCGCGGCCTCGGCGCGCAGCGCTGGCTCGAGCTCGGACCGGTCTCCCTGCAGCCCTCCGAGTTGATGAAGATCGGGCTGGTGATGGCGCTCGCCCATTACTTCCACGGCCGCACCCTCGACCAGGCGGGCAAGCCGCTGCACCTGCTGTTCCCGATCCTGCTGGTGCTGGTGCCGGCGGCTCTGGTGTTGAAGCAGCCCGATCTCGGCACCGCGATGATGCTGGGGCTCGGCGCGATCAGCCTGTTCTTCCTGGCGGGGGTCAGATTGTGGATGTTCGCCCTCGCCGGGATCGGGATGGCGGCGATGGTGCCGATCGCCTGGCGTTTCCTGCGACCCTACCAGAAGAACCGGCTGCTGACCTTCCTCAACCCCGAGAACGACAATCTCGGCGCCGGCTATCACATCATGCAGTCGGAAATCGCGCTCGGCTCCGGCGGCATGTGGGGCAAAGGCTTCCTGCAGGGCACGCAAAGCCATCTCGATTTCCTGCCCGAGAAGCAGACCGATTTCATCTTCACCATGTTCGCCGAGGAGTTCGGCATGGCCGGCGGATTGGTGCTGCTCGCGCTCTACGCCGCGGTGCTGGCCTATGGCTTCGCGATCGCGATGCGCTGCCGCAACCAGTTCGGCAGGCTGCTCGGGCTCGGCGTGGTGTGCAATTTCTTCTTCTACGTCTTCATCAACATCGCGATGGTGATGGGGCTGCTGCCGGTGGTGGGGGTGCCGCTGCCGCTGATCTCCTACGGCGGCACGGCGATGCTGACCCTGATGTTCGGCTTCGGGC
>CAIUCF010000254.1 GCA_903897565.1 uncultured Rhodospirillales bacterium
CGGCTGTCGGGTAGCGGGTCTCATATGGCGTTGGCCCAGGAAAAAGGACGCACCGATCATCGCCGCGACCAAACCGATCACGGCTGCGGCGTAGACCAACAGAATCCAATAACGGGATGCTTCCCCCATGGTCTGTGTCCGCCCCGATGGTCCGTGTCCGTCTCGACGGGTTACTTGAGAACCGGCGAGCGCGGCCACAGCCGCAAGACAACAAAACCTTGTTTATTCATTCTTCTTACAACTATCCCAACCTGTTCTGCGGCCGTTTGTCAAGCTCGACTGTCGCACAGGTGCGTCGGCCATCCTCGGCTGACAATAGGTGGATCCGCGGCCGCTCCGCGGTTCCCGGACGAATGCCTGGGTATATTCCGAGCCTGTCGAACGCGTCTTCGATCGCGGATATTCGGGACGTTAAGGCGGTTGTCTCGGCAGCCGCACGCTGGCCTTATCCGGTCCCAATATCGATGGATTGAACATCCCGTAAAGGAAAACGTGACCGTCTTGCGGACGCCGGCATGAGGGCGATAGCCCCGCATTGGCCACTAATTTCGTAACCTCTGCGCGTGACGGAGGGCGGAACCGGAGTTGGGCAAGCTCCCTGAAATCGCGAATATATCGAGGATTCTAGAGAGCACCATTGATGCCGAACACCGTACTGATCATAACTGCCGACCCCGTCGACGCGACGGCACTGTGCGCCACCTTGCAACGGGCGCGAACCGGCGAGTTCGAGTCGGATTGGCGAACCACGCTGGCGGCCGGGCTGGCGCGCCTGGACGAGGGTGGCATCGACGCCGTGATGGTCGATCTCGCGCTGCCGGACTCCACCGGGATGGAAACGTTCGATCGCCTGTTCGCGGCCGCGCCGAGGACGCCGATCATGACGCTCTGTGCATTGGACGAGGACGTCCATGGCGTCGAGATGGTCGAGCACGGCGCTTGGGGTTACGTCGCCAAGCACTCCTTCGCCAGCTATCTGGTGCCGCAAACCTTGCGCAACATCATCCAGCGGAGTGCGGCCGAGGAGGCGGTCTTCGTCGAGAAGGCGCGGGCCGAGCTTACCCTTAATTCCATCAGTGATGCGGTGATCGGCACCGATCTCACGGGCAAGGTCGACTATCTCAATATCGCGGCTGAAGGCATGACCGGATGGTCGCGTGACGAGGCGAAGGGGCGGCCCGTCGCCGAGGTGATGCGGATCGTCGACGCCACGACGCGGGAGACGATCGCGAATCCGGTTGATCGGGTCCTCAGCGAGGATGCACCGACGGGGTTGGCCGCGGGAGCGCTCCTGATCCGGCGCGACGGCAGCGAAGTCGCGATCGAGGATTCCGCCGCGCCGATCCATGATTCGCGTGGCCGGATTAGGGGAGCGGTGATGGTATTCCATGACATCACGGCCGCACAGGCGATGGTGCTGAAGATGGCCCATCTCGCGCAGCATGATTTCCTCACGAACCTCCCCAATCGCGTACTCCTGAGTGATCGCCTCGCGCAGGCGATCACCTTGGCCGCCCGACGCGGGACCCAGCTCGCGCTACTGTTCCTCGATCTCGACAATTTCAAATACATCAACGACTCCCTCGGCCATGAGACGGGCGACAGGCTGCTGCAATCGGTGGCGCAGTCCCTGCTCGGTTGTGTGCGCCGCTCCGACACCGTGTGCCGCATCGGCGGCGACGAGTTCGTCGTGCTGCTGGCCGAGGAGGGCCGTGGCGAGGATGCGGCCCTGACCGCCGAGAAGATCATCATAGCGCTGTCGACCCCCCACGCGATCAACGGCCATGAGCTGTTCGTCTCCGCGAGTATCGGGATCAGCGCCTATCCCGCCGATGGGCACGACGCCGAAACGCTGCTGAAGAATGCCGACACGGCAATGTATCAGGCCAAGGAACGCGGTCGCGGCAACTTCCAGTTCTTCAAGAGTGAGATGAATGCGCGCGCGGTGGAACGCCAGGCGATCGAGGGCGATCTTCGCCGGGCTTTGCTGCGCCAGGAATTCACCTTGCATTACCAGCCGCTCGTCAACCTTTCGGACCGCCGGATCATTGGCGCCGAAGCACTGTTGCGCTGGGATCACC
>CAIUCF010000255.1 GCA_903897565.1 uncultured Rhodospirillales bacterium
TGCTCGAGCTCGATGATCGAGGGGATGGCGTTGCGGCACATGTATTCGATGGCGTCCTGGTCGCCCAGCCAGTCCGACCCCTTGACGGTGTCGTACATGTGCCAGCGCCAGTCGTCCTCGCCCATATTGGCGAGCGCGGCGCTGATGCCGCCCTGCGCCGCGACGGTATGGCTGCGGGTCGGGAAGACCTTCGACAGACAGGCCGTCTTCAGGCCGGCCGCGGTCGCGCCCAGAGTGGCGCGCAGGCCTGCGCCGCCGGCGCCGACCACGACCACGTCGTAGCTGTGATCGACGATCTTGTATGCTTCAACCATGATACCTCAGCCCCCAAAGGCGATGCGAAGCACGGAATAAATCCCGGCCACCGCGAGCACGACACAGCCGAAGCGGACGATGATCAGCCCGGCGATCTTGGCCCACTCGACATGAAGATAGTCCTCGATCACTTCCTGCAAACCCTGGGCGGTGTGCAACAGTGTCACAGACAGGGTCAGGATCAGGAGGATCGCGGTGATCGGCTCGCGCACCCAGGCGACGAAGCCGGCGTAATCGACACCGGTATGGGCGACGGCCTCATAGACCCACCACAGGGTCAGCGGGATCAGGGCCACCGCGCTCATGCGCAGCGACCACCAGGCCTGGGCGCCTTCGCGCGCGGTGCCGAGGCCGTAGGCCTGGCCGAGGGGCGACCGGAGTTTAACGCTCATGATCAATGACCCCCGTGGATGATGACGCCGAGCCAGGTCAGCACGGTCAGCGCGACACTGGCGAGCAGCACCCAGTTGCCGGTCTTGTAGGCGGTATCGAGATCGAGCCCGATGCCGAAATCCCAGACGAGATGGCGGATGCCGTTGCAGAGATGGAAGAACAGCGAGAACGACCAGCCGACCAGGATGAACAGGCCGAGCCAGGAGCCGACGAAGTGCTGGAAGCTGGCAAAGCAGCTCGGGCCGTTGGCAGCCGCGAACAGCTGCCCGACCAGGACCACGGTGCCGGCGCTGAGCGCGACGCCGGTGATGCGGTTGGCGATCGAAAGGATCGACGTGAACTGCGGCCTGTACACCTGCAGATGCGGCGACATGGGACGATTGGTAATCGACATGAAAGAGCCTCGATGGGTGGAACCCGCAACGACCAAGGCGACGAGGTCATGGCGCTACGACATTGGGCTATCCGATCTTACCGATCGAACGTTTGGCAGACATAAAGCCCCGGGATCTTGAAGTCAACAAAGCGGCCTTGTTTTCGCCATCATTCTTGATGCAGTGCAACGATCTGGTCGGCGAGCGCGACCAGCCGCTTGGCATTGGCGACATGCAGGGCCTCGACCAGTTTGCCGTCGACGAGGACCACCGCCTTGCCCTCCGCCTGGGCCGCCTCGAAGCCGGCGATGGTGCGCCGCGCGGTCTCCAGCTCCGCCGGATCGGGGCTGAACACGGCGTTGGCGATGGCGATCGTCTTCGGGTGGATCAGCGATTTGCCGTCGAAACCCCATTCCAGACCCTGCTGGCAGGCGAAGGCGAAACCCTCGTCATCGTCGAGATCGCGGTAGACGCCGTCGATCACGCTGAGGCCATAGGCGCGGGCCGCGAGCAGGCACAGGCCGAGCCCGGTGATCAGCGGCAGGCGGTCACGGGTGTGGCGGGCGTGGAGATCGTTGACGAGGTCGTTGGTGCCCATGACGAAGCCGGCGACCCGGGGGTGGGCGGCGGCGATCTCCTCGGCACGCAGGATGCCGAGCGGGGTCTCCATCATGCACCAGATCGCCATCGCGGCGGGCGCTCCGGCCTGTTCGAGGATCGCGGCGGCGCGGTGGATGGTGGCGGCGCTCTCGACCTTGGGCAGCAGCACGGCATCGACCGGCATCGCGGCCGCGGCCTTGATGTCATCCTCACCCCAGGGGGTATCGAGCCCATTGGTACGCAGCAGCAGCTCGCGACCGCCGTAACCGCCGGCCAGCGCCGCGGAGATCGTCGCCCGCGCGGCAGCCTTTGCCTCAGGCGCCACCGCGTCCTCGAGATCGAAGATCAGGGCGTCGGCGGCGAGGCCGCGGGCCTTTTCCAGTGCCCGGGCGTTGGAGCCGGGCATATAGAGCATCGAGCGGCGGGGACGATTGGTGGCGGCCATGACGGGTCCTTGTCGTTGCAAGCGCGGCGGATGGTAGCAAATACCCGAAGCTCATGGCTCTGTCCAAAACCGTCCGCGCCCCTGTATTCTCTGCATTCGTCGCTCCTGCCTGCTTAAGCCCTGGATCCTCGGTAATGCCCATCCTCTCCATCCAATCCTGGGTCGCCTATGGCCATGTCGGCAACGCGGCGGCGGTGCTGCCGCTGCAGCGGCTCGGCTTCGAGGTCTGGCCGGTCAATACCGTGCAGTTCTCCAACCACACCGGCTATGGCGCCTGGCGCGGCAAGGTGTTTCCCGCCGAGGACGTTGCGGAGGTCATCGCCGGCATCGCCGATCGCGGCGTGCTCGACCAGGCCGAAGCCGTGCTGACCGGCTATCTCGGCAGCACCGAACTCGGCGCGGTGGCGATCGACGCGGTCGCCCTGGTGCGGGCGGCGCATCCCGGCGCGCTCTGGGCCTGCGACCCGGTGTTCGGCGATGTCGGTCGCGGCGTCTTCGTGCGGCCCGACCTGCCGGCGTTCTTCCGCGACACGGCGCTGCCACGCGCCGATATCGCGACGCCCAATCATTTCGAGCTCGAATACCTTACGGGGATGAACGTGTCGTCGCTGCGCAGCGCGCTCGATGCCGCCGACGCGTTGCGGGCGATCGGCCCCGGCATCGTGCTGGTCACCAGTCTGCGCCGCGACGAGGCGGCGGCCGAGACCGTCGAACTGCTCGCGGTCGATGCCGGAGGGGCCTGGCTGGCGACGGTCGAGCGGCTGCCGCTCACTCCCAACGGCGCCGGCGACGCCATTGCCGCGCTGTTCCTCGGCAATTACCTGAAGAGCCGCGATGCCGCACA
>CAIUCF010000256.1 GCA_903897565.1 uncultured Rhodospirillales bacterium
GGCACCGGCGGCGGCGGCGAATGCCGCACTTGAAGTCCACCAAGGCGGGAAGATCGCTGCGACAACGGTGGCTTCTCGGGGTGGTTGCAGCGCCAGCACTACGAGGAATAACCAGCTTCCAATCAGTAGAAGTGACGCATTCAGCGCTACAGGCCAATGTCGGTGTTTTGGTCGCGACATCGCGATGGCGTTCATGATCGAAAAATCTCTCTAATAGGTTGTATATTTCATCGTCGAAATACATGAACCGACGTATATCAATGATATCGTTTTGGTCTCCGACACCGATACTGACCCGATCATTCTGCCTAGGGAGTCCATAATATTTGGTGAATCGTCACGAAATACATCGCGACATCTTGTCCTGTGCCCTTCCGGCATGATTGCCACCGTCGAGATCACCCTCTGGACAAGACGGGCAACGCCGTTGATGCTGGAGCATTGCGGACCTGCCGTGCTAGTCCCTGCCCTCATCACCACGAAATCGGAGCAACCGATCATGAAAGCCGCCGTCTTCCACGAACTGGGCAAGCCGCTCGCCATCGAGACCGTCGCGACACCGCAGGCGGGTCCCGGCGAACTGGTGCTGAAGGTCCATTACTGTGGCATCTGCGGCTCCGACCTGCACGCCACGCATCCGGGGACCTTCGTCGTCCCCGACGGCACCATCCTCGGCCATGAATTCGCGGGCGAGATCGTCGAGTCCGGCGCCCCGGGCTGGAAGGTGGGCGAGATGGTGACGTCGGTGCCGCTCTATGCCTGCAGCGACTGCCGTGCCCTCGGCTCGACCGAGTGCAAGGAGAATCTCGGCATCCTCTGCCCGAAGAACACGATCGTCGGCCTGGATCCGAGCGCCCAGGGCGCCTATGCCGAATACATCAAGGTCAGCGCCCGCGAGGCCCTGCGCCTGCCGTCGGCGGTGAAAACGCGCGAAGGCGCGACGGTGGAACCGCTCGCCGTCGGCCTCCATGCGGTGAACAAGGGCAACGTCACGCTCGGCGATCGGGTGCTGATCCTCGGGGGCGGCCCGATCGGCCTGGCCGTGACCGTCTTCGCGAAACTCGCCGGCGCCCGCGACGTCATCGTCAGCGAATACGCACCCGGCCGCCGCGAGGTCGCCGGCACGATGGGCGCCACCGCCGTAATCGACCCTGCGAAGGAACCGGTGGCCGAAGCCTTCGCCCGCCTCGCCAAGGGACGACCGGACGTCGTCTTCGACTGCGTCGGCGTACCGGGCACCCTGGCGCAGTGCATCGAACTGTCGCGCCCCTTCGGTCGCATCGTCATCGTCGGCGTCTGCATGGTCGAGGACCGCTTTGTGCCGATGTCGGCGATCTTCAAGGAGCTCAACATCCAGTTCGTGCTCGGCTATGCCCGGCCGGACTGGGGCCTCGTCCTCGACGTCCTAGAGTCCGGCCGGGTCGACCCGCGGCCGATGATCACCGACGAAGTGACGCTCGACCAACTCCCCGCCAGCTTCGAGGCGCTGCGCAAGCCGTCGGGGCAGATCAAGGTGATGGTAAGGCCGAACGGCTAAATCCTTATGACCCGCCCGCTGATCGCGACGCCGACCAGCAAGCCGGCGACGGTGAGCAGCGCCAGCGGCAGGGTGGTGGCACTGGCGACAAAGCCGATCAGCGCGGGGCCGGCGAGGATCCCGGCATAGCCGAGGGTCGTGATTGCCGGCACCGCGATGTGCTCAGGCATCACGTCCTGACGGCCGACCGCGGTGTAGAGCAGCGGGACGATGTTCGAACAACCGATTCCGAGCAGGCCATAGCCGAGGATCGCGGCCTCCCAGCTCGGGATCAGGGTCGCGATACCGAGCCCGGCGGCAGCACAGAGCCCGCCTGAGATGACGACGCGCCGGCCGCCGAGCCGGCGGACGATCCCGTCGCCGGCAAATCGTCCCAGGGTCATCGTCGCGGCGAAGGCGGCGTAGGCGAGCCCGGCGCTGGACGGATCGACATGGCGGATCGAGGTCAGGAACACGGCGCTCCAGTCGAGCACCGAGCCCTCCGCCAGGAAAACGATGAAGCAGAGAATGCCGATGAACAGCACGATCCCGCGCGGCAACGCCAGGGTCGATCCGGCTCCTTCGCCGGCATAGGGCAGAAGTTCCGGGCCGGCCTTGACCATGACCGCGACAATCCCGAGGACGACGCAGATTACCGCCGCAAGGGTCGACGCACCCAGGCTGAGCAGCGCGCTCACTCCCGCCGCCGCCGCGATGCCACCGATGCTGAACCAGCCGTGGAACCCCGACATCATCGGCCTGCCGCTGGCCCGCTCGACGATCACCGCCTGGATATTGACGACGCAATCGACCGAGCCCAACCCGGCGCCGAACAGAAACAGCGCCACGACCAGCAGGCCGAGGCTCGATGTCGTCGCCAGTACCGGCAGCGCCACGCAGATCAGTCCCGCCGTCGCGACGACCACGGCCCGGCAGCCGAAGCGGCGTGCGAGCGCCCCTGCGATCGGCATCGCCAGGATCGACCCCGTTCCAAGGCAGAGCAGAAGCAATCCGAGCATGCCTTCGGTCAAGCCACACCGCGCCTTGACGAACGGCACGAGCGGCGCCCAGGCGGCCATGCCGAACCCGGCGACGAAGAACCCGAGCCGGGTCGACCACTGCGCTGCGGCGCCAGCGCTGCGAGAGGGCGGTTCCAGCGTGGCTAGCCGAACCGCGTCGGCCGCGGGAAGCCCTGGGGTACCATGCGGCCGGAGGAGCCGCGCCCGGTCTTCCATCCCGTCAGGTCCGGCTCGCTGCGCTGCCGCGAGCCCGCGGCCCAGGACAACCCCTCGGCCAAGCTGATCAGCTTGGCATCGGCGAGGCCGCCATCCTTGAACTTCTGCAGCATGACGCCACGGCCCTTGGTCATCTCGGGAATTTCGGCGAGCGGGATCACCAGCAGCTTGCGATTATCGCCGACCAGGGCGACGCCATCCTTGTCGAGCGGCAGGCAATGACTGACCACCGCGCCCTCGGCCGGGTTCATGACCTGCTTGCCGGCCTTGGTCTGGGCCAGCACCTCGTCCTGCGAGGCGATGAAGCCGCGGCCGTCATTGGCGATCAGCAGCAACTTGCCGCCCTCGCGATAGGGTAGCAGCGCCACCAGCTCGGCGTCGTTCGGCAGATCGAGCATGAGGCGCAACGGCTCGCCATGGCCGCGCCCGCCCGGCAGCTTGTCGGCGGCCAAGGTAAAGAACCGGCCCTGGGTCGTCAGCAGCAGCAGCCGGTCGGTGGTCTGCGCCTCGACCGCGAATTTTCCGGCGTCGCCTTCCTTGTAGCGTTGCTCGGAGGTCGCGATGTTGTGGCCCTTGACCGCCCGCACCCAGGCCTTCTCGGAGACCAGCACCGTCACGGGTTCGCGCTCGACCAGGGCATGGACCGGCACGATCACGGCGCCCGGCGGCGCACCGATCTCGGTCCGACGCTTGCCCAACGCCGTCTTGGGTCCGAAATCCTCGGCCGTCTTGGTGATCTCGCCGTCGATCACCGCCCAGCGCCGCGCCGGATCGGCCAGCAGCGCCTGCAGATCGGCCTGCTCGGCCGAAAGCGCGTCGGTCTCGCGTTCGATCGTCAGCTGCTCGAGCTTGTTGAGGGTGCGCAAGCGGCGCTCCAGGATCGCCTCGGCCTGGATGTCCGACAGCCCGAAACGCTCGCGCAGCGCCGATTTCGGATGATCGGCCTCGCGGATGATTTTGATCACCTCGTCGAGGTTGAGATAGACGATGGCGAGGCCTTGCAGGATATGCAGACGCCGGTCGATTTCGCCCAGGCGATTGCGCGAGCGCCGCTCCAGCACTTCGAGCCGGTGGTCGAGGAAGGCGCGCAGCGCCTCGGCCAGGGTCATGACCCGCGGCACGCCGGCGGCGTCGAGCACGTTCATGTTGAGGGCGAAGCGGATTTCGAGATCGGTCGCGCGAAACAGCGACTCCATCAACACGTCGGGGTCGACGTTGCGGCTCTTCGGCTCGAACACCAGCCGCACGGTATCCGCCGATTCCTCGCGGATATCGGCGAGCAGCGGCAGTTTCTTCTCCTCGAGCAGCTGTGCCACCCGCTCGATCAGTCGGCCCTTCGGCACCTGATAGGGGATTTCGGTGACGACGATCTGATAGGCGCCCTGGGCCAGGGTCTCCTTCTCCCAGCGCGCGCGCAGGCGGAAACTGCCGCGCCCGGTGGCATAAGCCTGGCGGATGTTATCAGGCGTTTCGACCAGGACGCCGCCGGTCGGGAAGTCCGGGCCGGGCACCAGGGCGATGACCTCGTCGAGCGGGGCGTCGGGCCGCGCAATCAACAGGCGCAATGCGGCGCAGAGCTCGGCGGCATTGTGCGGCGGGATGTTGGTCGCCATGCCGACCGCGATGCCGGACGCGCCATTGGCGAGCAGGTTCGGGAAGGCCGCCGGCAGGACGACCGGTTCCTCGCCCTCGCCGTCATAGGTCGCGCGGAAATCGACGGTGTCGTCCTCGATACCGTCCATCAATGCCTGGGCGACGGCGGTGAGGCGGCTTTCGGTGTAGCGCATCGCCGCCGCATTATCGCCGTCGACGCTGCCGAAATTGCCCTGGCCGTCGATCAGCGGATAGCGCTGGGCAAAATCCTGGGCGAGCCGCACCAGGGCCTCGTAGATCGAGGAATCGCCATGGGGATGATACTTACCCATGACGTCGCCGACGACGCGGGCGCATTTCTTGTAGCCGCTGGCAGGATCGAGCTTGAGCTGGCGCATCGCCCAGAGCAACCGCCGGTGCACCGGCTTCAACCCGTCGCGGACGTCGGGGAGCGAGCGCGCCATGATCGTCGACAGGGCGTAGGAGAGGTAGCGCTCCGAGAGCGCGTCGTAGAGTTCGGTGTCGCGGATTTCGCCGCCGGGCGCGGTGCTAGAAGCCATGTCAGTCCTGTAGCGATGATCCCGGTGAAGAGGCCATGAGTCGGGTCATGCGGTCAATGTAGCGCGTGCGCGATCCGGGCAATGCGGTCTCGGCGTCAGGATGAATATGCCGGCTCAGAAAATGCCCGGTCAGCCTGAGCCCGTCGATGAGGTCGAGCCCCTGGCTCCAGCCGCTTGCCCGTCCGGTGCCGCCGAGCAGCCGCGGCAGCACGAGCAGCCGGTCGCGGTAGCCCTCCCCGGCGGCTGTCGACACGGCGCGACCGGTCCGCGGCGAGACATAGGCCAGATCACCGGTCATGCCGGTGACGGCGCAGGCGGAGAGATCGAGGCCGTAACCGAGGCTGGTCAGGAGATCGAGTTCCCAGCGCAGATGCAGACTCGCCCAAGAGTCATCCCGCCCCAGCGCCTCGAGCAGGGCCAGCAATCCATCAAAGACGCCAGAATACGCTTGGCGCTCTGGAAGCGCGGCATCGGCGAGGTCGGTCGCGGCTTCGAGACAGCCGAGTCGCAGCGGATCCTCGAGCACCAGTGCGGCATAGGCGGTGCCGGCATCGAGCCGCCACAGGCCGAGATGGTCCTGTAGCCGCGCCGACCATGTCGCGTCGACCAGGGTCCCCGGTTCCATCGCCCCGCGGCCACGGCTGCGCGCCGCGCCTCGGGCGAGCCCCTTGTTGCGGCCGCGCTCGCGGGTCAGGATCGAGATCACGAGACTGGTCTCGCCGTGCCGCCGCGCGCCGAGGATGATGCCGGGCTCAGTCCATTCCATGGCGGCCCGTCCGGTCCGGCGAATAGGGATTGTCGAGCGTGGGAGCGTTCCCTCCCCCTCGATGGGGGCGGGTTAGGGTGGGGGTGATGTTTCAGCACAGAGATTCGTTGGTCGTGTTTAGTTTCGGCGGGACTCCGAGTCGTGGCGAGTCCTCGCTAGAATGCAACCTACATGTCGCTTGTCGCGGCATCGCCCCCCCCCCAACCCACCCCCCACCCGGGGGGGGGGACCC